>JACRKM010000111.1 GCA_016219765.1 Candidatus Woesearchaeota archaeon | reverse complement strand
GAGCTGCTGATGAAACTAAACACAACACTTTTTTTACTCTCCGAAGTCGAGATCTAGTTCAACGACGACTTTCGCGAGAACCTCTACGATATCGCCTTAAGCAAAAAGTTCTACAAACTATCACACCAATTCTTTACTTACCTTGAACAGCTTCACAATATGTCTTGCATTGTAAAAGACATCGAGATCGGGCTTGTCGATTTCTACGCGCTCCACGACGACCGCGAGATCTTCTTGTGCTACTGCTACGGCGAAAAAGACATCACGCACTGGCACGAGGTCGACGAAGGGTATCCTGGAAGACAGCCGATCTCCTTACTTGAGGACTTTCATACGGATGGCGCATAGGAAACAGTATCTGCAAGAATTCTATGATGCGTGGGAATGGAAGAAGTGAGTGAAATAAACGAAGCGAGAGCGTACATCATAGCCTGCGCGTGCAGCGTCCTTCCTTCACCGCTGCCTTAATTTCCTCTCTTGAGAGTTCTTTCATCCGGCAACTGCTGATGATGATCCCGAGCTCTTGAGAGTTGTGCGCATCAGAATTATGGATGCAGGGGATTCCCATCTCACGCGCGGCCAACAGCATCTTCTCTGCATAGTCTGTGCTTTCAAGACGAAGGTTTGCGCATTCCATCGCTGCAGGCCGCAAAGTCTGAATCTCAGCAAGAGTCAATCCGCCATTTTCTGGCAACGGATGCGCCGCGATCGCGATGCCGCCCTGCTTGCGTATCTGCTCGATCACCTTTTGATTTGACAAACTTGCAGGGATCTCATTTACAACATCAATTGCGAGGATATGATCTTCTTTTTTAGTAATCTCTTCGCCAACAAGGCACAAGATACGCTTCTCTTGGCGGCATTTCCGCGCAATCGTCGCATCAATCACGTTATGATCCGTAATTGCAATAAAGTCAAGCCGGTTTTCAACAGCTTGTGCAATGATACGCTCATAACTTTCTGTGCTATCAAACGAGGCCGCAGTATGAATGTGCAGATCACCAGAGAACATCTTTGGCTTTTGCACGCATCCAGAAACAATCACAGCCAAAAAAACAATACTAAGAATCTGCCATCGAAATACACGCATGATAACAACACCACAAGAAGGTTTCACATTCTGCATTGAACCAAAAATGATTTAAAAAAATAATTGTTAAAAATCCTGTTAAAAGACCTGCATGATCTTACGAAAGACCTGTGCACTCCATGGTCTCTGCTCCGCAGTCATTGCATTTGTTGATGCGGTAGTTTGAATTCCCGCTACGGATCACCCCTTGCGGAGTGGTCCTGCCCCCACATTGCCTACAGTCCATCCTCACACCTCTTATCTATGTATTATCTATGTATCATCATTGCTTCTTTGTTTTTTAGCGCTGAGAGAAGGGTTAGTTTAAAAAAGTTGTCTTTTGTCTCATTTAAATCTGCGTGAGAGTGATAGAAACATGCACGACCAAAGCATGCCCTCGTCAGCAGCATAGAAAAATGACTTGTAAGGCTTTCCATCACCTGTATAAAGCTCAAGAAAATTCCTGTTGTCTTCGATGACCTTGCGGTACGCCTCCAGGTGCTGCACAGCCTTTTTGCGAGCGATCTTGGAGAGCACCTCAATATACATCATTCCCATCATCGACCAGATAGAATCCTGCTCCCAGTTTGGCACCAAGCATTCGGTCGCGACCATCTTGAGACGCCTGCTCGGCATAGAAACGTAACGCAATGGAAAAGGCTGGTCAAGACCTACCTTCTGGATCGACGTCATCGCCGGCTTGAGCATCTCATCATCATCGATGACTCCAGTCCAGAATGGAACCACATTAGAGTCACCAGTCACGACAGGCAACTTCTGCAAATCATCATAAAAATATGATCCTGACCAAAATGTTTTCTTAAGGATCTTCGGGTAATCATACAATGCAAATGGATTGTCAAGGCCAAGATTCTTAACTTCTTGAGCCAGCACCGCAAGCATCACATTGTCATACGTTGACGACTTGCGTAATGCATGATCCTTCATTGCAGAAAAAGGCACATTTTTTCTCAGCAATCCTGTTTGCGCATCAATCGCTTTCTTGAAAAGTGCTGCGATCTGCGAATCAAGAAACTCGCGATACTGCTCTACGAGACTGCCCGCCTTCGTAAGGCGAAGCGACCTCAGTAAATATGCTAACGAATCAACTGACGCGAAGTTTGGAAAATTGAATGCCTTTCCATCTGGTGTGAGCGCCACACTTATTTTCCCTGCTGCTGCAAAACGCTCGAGTGCATACGCGAGTGTGACTTTCACTTCTTCATTGTAGCCAAGCTCAATGAGATATGGTGTGCACCACCCGATATCCCTGCAGTAAAACTGCGTGAAATGGCCTGTGCTCACGGTAAAAAAAGTTCCATTCCAGCAGTCCTGTACAATGTTTTCACAGATCTGTGCCGCATCTCCCTCATACTTACGATACCCTTCACGGGCAACTTTACGAGAGTGCTGCCAGATCCGTTTTGCTTCTTTGAGTTGCAATGAAAAATTTGAGACCATGAGAACATTATTCAATCTGTAGAATATAAATCTTAAGATACAAAATCATAAAAATCCGCCGCAGGCGCTCCACTCCGCACTAAAGTGCGGAGTTTGACGGAACGCCTGCTTTGACAGGCGGATTTGTCAGAAACCTTTGGTTTCTGAGCATGCTCAGAAATGCTTTGCATTTCTGACATTTAGGATGCCAAAAACTTCGCCCTGAAGGGCAGGGTTTTGAACCCCACACAAAAACATCTGGCGAAGTTTTTGTGCAGAACAAAACGTGTTCGCGCCAAAAGCCCACGAAATGTTTATAAATACACTTGAAGTAAAACACCTCACCAGAATCAAAAGAGGCCCATATGCCGCGCGAGTCAAGAACCATCGTTGAATTCAGCGTTCTCTACCGCGAAGCACTCTCATTCGAATTTCTGTACAAAAGTATCCGCGACTGGCTCATCACCGAAGGCTATGTAACTGATGGCGGAGGCAGCAATGGCGACCGCTGGATGGAATCTCTCATGGTTGAACGCACTTCTGGCGGAGGAGCTAAAGAATACTGGATTTGGTGGAGAACAAGCAAGCAACCCAATCCATACTTCAAATGGCTTCTAAACGTCGACCATCACACCCTGGGCCTCGTGACAACAGAAATGATGCATGAAGGCACCAAAATCAAAGTCAACAAAGGCGAAGTTGAAATCTTCATCAAAGCGACACTCGTAGTTGATCCTGATGAGCTATGGGACAAACACTTCTTGCTAAAGAACAAACAGCTGCAGAAAATGTATAAGACGCGCTTTTACAAACGAGAGATCGAAGAACAAGAGACGCTATTGTACAAAGATGCGTACCGCCTGCAGGGGGCAATCAAGCAGTTCCTCGACCTCAAAGGCTGGCTGCACGAGTACTCTGGCGAAGCATTCCACCCAATGAAAGGAGCATAAGAAAATACTCCACAACTTTTTCTCAACAGGACAGCAAATTTTATGAACGATGTTAGCGTTTACTATTTTAGTAAATCAACTTTTCTGCACCACATTGGCACCGTTTCACTCTCAAAAGATTTATAAAACAAATAAGAACCCAGAGCGTATGCGCCCCCGTAGCATAGTAGCTATTGCGGCTGACTTGTAATCAGCAGGTCGCGAGTGCAATTCTCGCCGGGGGCTTTTTTGTGCAGTTGGTGATTTGTCGTGCCATCGAACGTAGTGAGATGGTACTTGATGGCGGGATCAAGGAACAAGACCCTTGCGCTGGGTACAATTCTCGCCGACTGCTTTTCATAACCGAAGTTAACTCGCAATGCAAATCAAAACAACAAAGTTAAATACTCCGTTCTATCTAAACCTCGCATGGCAATAAACTCAAAAAAAGCCGATAATGGCCAGTCCTACGAAGTCGTCAAGTCGCGCTATGAAGAGTTACGTGCTAAGCACAAGCGCCTGCCGGCATTTGAAATCCTTGACGTGGAGTTTGAGATCAGCAGGGTCGAGTATGAGCGGTTTCTCTTGCGCAACGTGCGCTCGATGATCAGCGAAAAACTTTCATTTATTGCACACGCATTGAATGAACTCCTTCATCCTTCTGAAGCGGGCTACATTGCGCTACGCGAGTCCGCAAGCTTTTCAGACAACGAAAAAGCACAAATCCTCGAGCTTTTCAATAAGATAATGCACTACGACCGTTGGGCACTTGAGCTTGCCATCCAAGACAGCGACGAGCTAAATGTAATATTTATTGAGGACGTGATGAAGAAATGGCCAGCGATAAAGGCTTCACTCCTGCACCACGTGAAGAAAATGAAGGAATCCTGGACAAAAAATATAGTGAGCAAAGATACCACCGAGTATTTCGGATAATTCAGCATGATGCGCATCATCTTCTTAGGACCGCAAGGCGCTGGCAAAGGAACGATCGCCTCATTAGTGAGCGCGAAACTAAAAATACCGCATATCTCGGTGGGAGACATGTTCCGCGACGCGATCGAGGCACGGACGCTGCTAGGCAAAGAGGCAAAAAAGCACATAGACAAGGGCAAACTGGTGCCGGACTCGATAACAAATGAATTAATGCGGGAACGCATCGCGCAAAAGGACTGCAAGAAAGGTTTTATTCTCGACGGCTATCCTCGCAACATTAACCAAGCACAGAGCCTTGATTCATTCGCTATTCCGACACACGTGATCCTGCTTGACATTCCTGAACAAGTGTCTATCGAGCGTCTGGCGGGCAGACGGCAGTGCAGCAAGTGCAAACACATCTTTCACATCAAAACCCTGCCGCCAAAAAAAGAAGGAATCTGCGATGCATGCGGCGGCCAGTTGTACGTGCGTAACGATGACAAGCCTGCTGTGATCAAGCAGCGGCTCGCACTCTACCGGACTGAGACAGAACCGATTATTTACTACTACCAAAAGCAAAAGAAACTGCATCACATTGATGCTACGCCAACCGTAGAATTCATCCTCAAAGAAGCGCTCCGTGTCCTCAGATAGGAAAACAACTGCCTGATTAGCATCGTTGCGTACGCACCCTTTGGCAGGAAGAAGGACAGCTTCCAGGTCGTTTCATCGATTTTTTCTGCATTGAAGTTCTTAACTTCTGCAAGCAGGCTTCGCATACCGCCCTCGCTTGATAAATCCGGCAGCGAACGGATGACGAAGTCGCGCTCCTTGACGCCCTCCTCCCGCATGATAGCGTGCACAATGCCCTTGATTGTTGCATCGGGATATTCGGTGGCAAAGCCAACCAGAGGGACGACGACATTATCCTTTTCAAGCAAGTCTTTCAAGAATAGTAATTCACCGACAGACGTCTGGACAACCAGCATTCTTGATTGGCCATACATCATACGAATGTAGCGCCTGACTGTCTCATTCCACAACCAACTCTGGTATGCATGAACGTAGAGCAGCTGCTCTTTGATGCCCAAACACTTAATCGCGCCGACAGCATCGGCAGGACTCTTCGCAAGATGTGCGCGTACGTAATCATCAGAGATAAGGGAAGAGGCTTTTACGAAATCTCCCTTGATAATCAGTTTCCCTATCACATGATTCTGTGCAGAGAAACGCTGCTCATCAAAGTAATTCATCACCCACTGCTGGGAAGCGACTAGTTTTTGCGCCGGAACATCACGCACAACAATCTCAAAATCATTCCCTAAAAGATCTCCTAGCGAGACAGGATCCTTTCCTCTCCCAAACCACTCCAGGGAAAGATCGCGTTGCCTGAAGCTAGCCACACGATCTCGTGTGATTCTTTGCTGCGGATCACGCACAGAAATCAACTGTCGTGTGACAGCATCGTGATCCTTGGATCCGGCAAAGCTCACATCCTTTCTCTGAACACCAAAATAATCAGCGACAGCCGCACACGCGCGCACAGTATTGTAAAGACGCTTCGTCATCCACACATACACGTAATTTCCCTGATCGTGCGGCTGTAGGACCGTCTGCTCCACAACTTTAAAATCTTCCGGAAACTGCTTGATCCTGTACATACCTTGCTGAAAAACGAAAAGAGTTATAAAGCCTTCTGAGACCCATAAAAGCCAGTGTTACGACTGTGGGCGTGTAGCGATAAGGAAGTGCCTCCCTTATCAACCCACACTAAGGTAGACTTCCTGCGGAAGTCTAACGACTGCTGATGCAGGAATGAAGGCTGCCGAAGAAATCAAAACCACACTCATCAATCTCAACAACAAAAAAACAAGGGCGTGTAGCGCAACCTGGATAGCGCAGACCCAACTATAAGGGAATACTTCCCTTATCAACCCACATTAAGATGGGCATAAAGCCCATCGAAGAAAAAAAAATCAAGCAAAAATATACAAAAGCAAAAACAAAGGGCGTGTAGCGCAACCTGGATAGCGCGAGTCACTCCTAATGACTAGGTTGTGGGTTCAAATCCCATCACGCCCGTTTTTTGTTTTCATTACCGATGCGAGCAGTGCGAGCATCGGCATCGGAGGTCTCGGAACCAAAGGTTCTGAGTTTGGGTCACCATCACGCCCGTAACTACACAAAGATTTAAATAAATAAGAAGGAGAAAAACCCCATGGGCAAACTTGCACTCATCATCGGCACCATCATAGGATTATTGTTTCTTCCGCTGCTCGTCTTAGGATTTATGGGTCTCATGGCGCTCGGCGTCTTGATAATGCTCTTCCTATTCTTCTGGGTAGTCCTGCTCTTCGTCTTCTGGATCTGGATGCTCATCAATTGCATCCGCAATGACCGGATATCACGCGATGAGCGCCTCATCTGGGTAATCGTGATCGTGTTTCTCAACATCATCGGCGCAGTCCTTTACTACTTCTTTGGCAGAGGCCACGTAGAAAAGAAGCACCTGAGAGCGAAAAGGAAGAAACGCGCGTAATTCTCTACCATATTAGAATCAGAATATTAATCAGAATATTATAATCAGAACCCGTCCAACCGTTTTTGATCCTTCCGGTAACGCTCCAGATATTTCGGCGGACTCACCGCCCGAAACTCAAAACCCCAGTCTTTGAGCATCTTGTCAGCATTCGGCGTGATTTTTGGTGCTGCAATGATGCCGCGCACTTTATCTGTGTTCTTGATCTCCTTGATGCGCTCCACGTACCGGCGCAACTGCGTCACCGCACCAAGGTCAGCGCAGTAGCGCTTGCATTCGACAATCACGATATTGCCATTCCTGTCAGTGCCGAATACATCTATGAAGCCGTACTTCGTCTGCTCCTCCATACTGACAGACTTGAAATCCGGGTCGATCAGCGACGGATTCTTATAGATCATCTCAGACATATCCTTCTCTGAGCCGACGAGTTCGAGTTTCTGCCCATCCTTAAGTGGATGCGACGAGACAAAGTGAATAGCGTGAATGCACACATCGAGGTATTCTTTGAGTGGCAGATTCTTTGATTTGATCCACACAGCACTATCCTGCTGTATAATGCTGTGCGACGAGTCGGGCTTCATGTAATTGATAGGCGCATTGCCTGTTGGCTGGTGCACCAAAAGCGCCTTGTCAGACTTGATGATGATCAGCCGGTCACCCAGTTGCAAGAATGCTTCGGCGCGCCCGCTATACGTGATCTCGCACGAGCAACCGATCACAATCGTCTCGTTTTTTGCAAGCGCGCTTTCTATCTGCGAAAGAAATGATTGCATGATAACGCGTCCTTTCCACACCGCTGAGGAGGAAAGAAGTATTTATACGTTGTGCTTAAGGCACCTTAAGATAGAAAGAGCTACGGTGCGCGGTAATATCCACTTCCCTGAGGCGGATCAGCCGCCGCATTAGAATCTTCTGTCATAGAATTTTCTGTCACTTTTGATCTCTCTTTTTCCACATCCGCAACAGCACCAACAATCTCATTTTTGCTCATGAATCGATCAAAGGTTAGATCGCCAATGACAAGCGAGGGAGTGGCCGTGATTCCATATAAGTCTTTAATCGTCTTGACAGCAGCATTCTCGATGTTATAATCGAACGAGTAAACGTACACGTCAGGGTAATTCTTCCGAACCCACGTCAGGATAAACCCCTGCTCTTCACAGGTCTTGCACGAGTCCTTGCCAGAATAAAAGTAAAGGATCAATGTTTTCTTATCAGCGCATTCCCGATTAGTCTTCTTTAACAAAAGCCAGTTGCGTAATTCAAGAATTGAGTAATAATTCTTCAGATCACGCACGTCCTGGTTGTCTTCGCCAAGAGCGTTCTCCATATAGTCTAGCTTCTCTGCAAGCGTGTAGAGATCGTTTGCAAGCGGCGTAGTGTTCACTGCTTTACATGGATCAGAAGCCAAGATGTCATATTCTATCTCAATCGCGGCAGTGTCGGTCTTTAGCTCCTGACCCAACCGATCTATGTGGCTTAATTTCTTGTCCGCAAAGAAATTCCCAAGCAAAATTCCTACAACAAATACGAGTGTTGTTATCGCAAAAACTGCAAGATATTGGGCCTTATTGATCTGCTGGCGCTTATCCATATCAAAACCTCAAACAAAAATTCAGAGAACAGCCGCCAAACACTAGGATAAATACTTTTCCTCTTTTTCATCCCGCTTGCGGCCAGTCCACACGACATTACCCTTGCGCGTCTTGTAAAAGATGGCCACGACCCACCAGAATGCAAACAATGGTAAATATAAAAGTATGAAGAGCAGGTAATACCATTTTATATGCTCCTGCTCGTTTGAAATAATCTTCGCCAAATAAATGATGACAATGCTTAGGAACAGGGCCACGATTCCAATAAACATCAAACTACTCGCGTCAATATAAAACGGGTCAGTGCGCAAGTAAATAAGTTTGCGAACATCAAAGTTCACGCTATACAAATTAATGAATCGCTGCACATTGATATCGACAAGCCGAAACAACGTGTAGGCAACAACCGCGATCGCAAAAAACACGGAAATAAACGCGCTCGGCAAGATGAACAAACCCAGATTGCCATACTTCTTCGAAAAAAGAACCCTGTATTTATGCACATTATCCAAAAAACCGCGATACCAACGGATGCGTTGGTGATATAATGTTTTGAACGTTGGCTTCGGAATCGCGTACACGTTCGCATCGGCAGCATTCTCAATCACGTAATGGTTCGCTTGCATGCGCAGACTAATCTCAATATCCTCAGTTACAGTCGAAATGTCATAACCACCATACTTGTCAAAGAAAGATTTACGAAAGATCGTGAATGGTCCTGGCGTGACGTGAATAGCCCCCAAGAACGCGAATACCTTACGCAAATAAACACCAAGAAGGAACTCAATCACCTGGATCCTCTGCCACACCGTGCGGGGCTTGGTGCACTTCAAGGATGGCGTGACGGCCATGACCTCTTTGTTTGCGAAATAGCCAAGCATTTTCTTCAGTGCATCCGCATCCACGACAGAATCAGCGTCAAGACAACCAACAAATTCACCGGTTGCGCGCTTTAATCCAAGATTAAGTGCAGTTCCCTTGCCGCCATTGGGCTTCGTGAGTACGATAACGCCCCGCTTCTCAAATTTCCTTGCAACCTTGAGCGTGTTATCAACGCTGCCGTCATCAACGATGATTATCTCAAATTTCTCTTTTGGGTAATCAAGCCCAAGCAGAGAATCAACGGTCTTTGCAAGCGTCCGCTCCTCATTACACGCTGGAACGATCACGCTCACTTTCGGCAGGACCTTTGGCGGAGTAGGATTTTTCCACTGCCGGCAGTTCGCCAGCATTGTCCACAGAAAAAAAACCGACGTAAAAAGACCAAAGTAGGATACTGAGTATAACAGCACTTCGCCTACGGTAATCATAACAGACCTCTTTGCGTATCACGCGTCATTGAAGAATGAACGAAGAATCACTTTTAAAGCTTGCGGCGACCCGTGTGATTTTCCAAAGATTTGGATTCACAAACCAATAAAAATTAGCAATGCGCAAATATATTCGCGCTGCAAATTCTTGATGATTCATTTAAATAGGTATTAAACGTTCTTCTCAAGATTTAATAATAGCGTAACGCTCCGAACCTTGATGACAACCACGCTCGCGTATAATGATCATGACCTCATCGCCCTGCTTGGCTCCCGCATTCGCGCACAGGAAGTTCTTTTTGTCTTAGAAGAAATCAAGCCAGTCTGCAGGATCGAGCTGGCGCCGCAACAGCTTGCGCTCGCGCAGAGATTCTTCAAAGAAGCAAATCTCGCACATCTTTCATCGACAATCACTGCTCCGGAACAGAACGATGAAGCCGATGCCACCATACCCGCACCATACGTGGGCATGATGCTCGTCTATATCAGCAAAAACCACTCGCTTGCTCAAGAAGCCCGCATCGCGGAGACACACTTCGATCACCAACGTCTTGGAACCCTCCTTGGATACCCGCAGTGCTGCACGCGATTCTTCGCCGACAGCCTGTCCGAGGCGCAACAACTGCATCACGACCACACACTCATCGCAGCACGCGGGAGCAGTACGTTCAATCCGCTTCTCAACATCTCGCTGCAGTTTTTCGACTGGCGCATTATTGGCCACTACCCGTGTCATTTCAACTGCGCTGCAAGCACCGAGCAGGCACAACAGATGCTCAGGGCAATTGGGAAGTACAACGACGAACTCTCTGAAGCGATTGTCAATCATCTACGCGCGCTTGTCCTGTACGATGATGAGACCGGCGTGCACGTGTTTGAAGGAGTCGGAAAACGGGGAAATGACTACATGTACAAGAATGTCTTACTGACATCGCCAAACCCGACGCACGAACTGCTCGCAAAAGGAGACACAATCAAGAAGGTCTCGAATAATCACGTTGAGGTACACGCGGGAAAGGAGATGATCGGAGAGATCAAAGGACAGACGTGCGCGTTGTTGGATTTTTTGGGCTGATCTGTATGGAATGGATCAAGCATTGGCTGGCGCAAGGCATGATCAAACTATTCGACCTTGAGCAGTTCGATTATAACAGCATTTCGCTCACGCAAGAAGTCCTGTTTTCAATAACTGATCTCGCACGCGATTGCCACCCTAAAGAATTTCTTGCGTTCCTTGGCGGCAGCGTGAAAAACAAAACGCTTGTCATTGACAAACTGCTATATCAGGTCTATCATGCAAGCGAGGACTCGGCGTTTCCAGAAATGCATTTGCCTACGCTTTCAGGATGCGTAGGCAGCGTGCACAGCCACCCCGGTGCAAGCAACAGGCCATCAGATGCGGACCTGCATTTTTTTGATAAAAATCCGGGCATACATCTAATCATCAAGGAGCCGTACAAGCCACACCACGTTATGGCGTATGATAGCAAAGGACGCAAGATTTCGTTCAAAATCGAATGAAAAACGAATGAAAGCAGGACATTAACTACCTTCTGATAGTAAATTATATATATGGCCACGTGCGAATTGACCCATAATAGTTAACTTTATTATCTTGTTCTTCTGACGGGAGCTTGAGGTGTTTTTCATGCGAGTGGCTCAAAAACAGGATATTGCGTGTCCAAACAAAGAATGCCGTGTGTACAACAAGATTGGACTTCTC
>JACRKM010000114.1 GCA_016219765.1 Candidatus Woesearchaeota archaeon | reverse complement strand
TGGCCAAATGTGCTCGTCACAGTTGCAGAATTCAACCCTGCAGGGCTCGGGACAGTGGTGGAGCAGGCTGGGGGAAAACTCTTCTTTGTGCTTGCTGTACTCGGTATTGCCTTCACCATTGTGCGCCGCGAGATGCGAAAAGAAGATTATCTCATTGTTGCCGCCGCTGTTGCCACTGCGCTGATTCTTGTTTCCAACTACGGACTGAGCCTGCAGCCGATCAAGTTCATGGCCGTGCTTGCCCTGCCAGTAGCACTCGCCCTTCTAATCCTCATAAAGTCAAAAGACGAATACGACACGACCCTCGCAATCCTTCTCACAATCTGGTTTATCGGCACAACATATGCTGCACTCAAAGGCATCCGCTTTACTCTGCTGATGGTGCCGGCGTTTGGAACTGCGTTTGGGGTTGGCATAAGCTTCATCTATCAGCAGGTAAGCGCGTGGATTACGAGGGAAATGCACTTAAAGAAAATCATCACAACGACCGTACTCTGCGTGATCATCGCGTTGCTTCTCGTCTCACCAGTAAAATCTGGATACAGCATAGGAAGAAATTTTATTCCCAGTGTGAATGCGGCGTGGGATGGTGCACTGACGAAGATCCGGGAAAATTCAAAGCCTGATGCAATCATTAACTCCTGGTGGGACTTCGGCCACTGGTTCAAGTTCTTTGCTGACCGGCGAGTCACGCTTGATGGAGCAAGCCAAGGCGATCCACCGCTACACTGGCTTGGAAAACTCATGCTTACCGCCGACGAGCGGCAAAGCGTTGGAATTTTGCGCATGCTGGACTGCGGAAGCAACACTGCATTCGACAAACTCAATGCAGTAGTGCAGGACACACCAAGGTCGATAAGCATACTTGACCAAATCACGCGCCAGAACAGAGCCGCCGCAAAAAAGACGCTCACAAAAGAAGGACTTGCCAACGACCAAGCGGAGGAAGTGCTCAAGTACTCACACTGCGAGCCTCCTGAAGATTTCTTCATCACTAGTGAAGATATGATCGGAAAATCGGGCGTGTGGGCGCACTTTGGAAGCTGGAATTTTACTCGCGCTTCTATGTACCAAGAGGCCAGCGGGGCCGATCCGCAGAAAGGCATTGCGCTCCTCAAAGATAAGTACAAGTTAGGCGATATCGAAGCACAGCCATACTACGATGAGATCCAGAGCACCGCGGACAACTACTGGATAAGTCCCTGGCCAAGCTATTTCTCCGGTGTAAACGGTTGCCAAAAGACAAGCAACTCTACCTATCGCTGTGAGCAGGGAATGGGCAGCGGAACGATAGTCATGGAACTTAATGTTAGCGAGGATAAAACCCCATCATTGCGCATCCTTGCCCGTGAAGAGGTGCAGCCAGAGGTACTCGTATACTTGACAAAGGACGGACTGAAGACTATCCCTGGTGAAGGAAAGACTGTTGATTTCGCAGTCATCATCATTCCACAAGGCGATGATGGATATGCAACACTTATATCCCACCCGGCGCTCGGCCCAAGCATCTTCACACGATTGTTCTTCCTTGAAGGACACGGATTAGATTACTTTGACCGATTCGACGACCGCCGTGCAATCACGGGAGGGCGCATCATCACATGGAAAATCGACTGGGAAGGAAAAAATAAGAATCTTGTTTATTATCAGCCAAAACCGACAGCAGAAGAACAGGCCAGCAGCGCCGTCAATCAAACTGCCTCAAACACGACTTAAGGCTCTGTCCGGAATTGTGCCGCTGCCGCCCCGCGAGCTGAAACGATTTGCATCCCGAAGAAGTTCAACCATGAATCCATTTATCATCATCCCGGCATTCAATGAAGAAAAACACATCGGCAATGTAATCAGGCGCGTCAAAGCGCAGGGGTTTTCAAACACAATTGTTATTGACGATGGTTCGCATGATAAAGGAAGATGCGGCAAAGCGGCTGAAGATGCCGGTGCCATTGTACTCAGACATGCCATAAATCTTGGAAAAGGGTGCGCGCTTCGCACTGGCTGCGATTTTGCACTGCGGCAGGGAGCAACACATCTTGTCCTGATGGATGCGGATGGGCAGCATGATCCCAGAGAGATTCCAAGGTTCATCAACGCGCTCGATACATGCGGCATCGTCTTCGGCTCCAGAAGATACGACCGAAAAATGCCGTTCATAATGCGCTTCGGCAATACTTTCATCAACAGCGTCGCTAAAACGCTGTTCGGCATCAACCTCAAGGACACCCAGTCAGGATTTCGCGCCATGAGCGCGGATGCATATCGCAAAGTTCGTTGGAATGCGAGCGATTACAGTGTTGAATCAGAAATGATCGCAAACGCGAGCGCCCATCAGCTCCGTTACAAAGAGCTTATGATCGAAAATATTTATCGGGAGAAATACAAGGGAACAACCATCTTTGATGGCATCAAAATCGTAAGCAATATGCTGTGGTGGAAACTTGCGCGCTAAGGAGTGATTGTACATGTTTATCGGATTACAAATTATCGGAATCGTCTTTGGACTTACCATGTCTTACTTGACGTTCGTATACTACAAACGCAGGGATTATGACATAGAAGCGTTGTTTGTGTGGCTCGCGATCTGGATCGGATTCATTATTCTTGCGGCGTTCCCAAGCACAGTGTATGGAATCATGCAGGAGCTGCAGATCCAGCGCACAGTGGATTTCTTTGTCATCAGCGGGTTCCTCATCTTCTCTGTTCTTCTCTTCAAGTCCTATGGACTATCAAAAAAGAATCAGAAACAGATCGAAGCACTTGTGCGCAAGCTCGCGCTCAAGCGAGGAGAAGAACGCATCAGACATAAAAAACCATGAGATTCCTTTTTGTTCTTGAAAATTACCTTCCACACCTAGGCGGCGCCGAGATCGCGTTCAAAAACCTTACCGAGCGCCTCGTGAAGGAGGGCAATCATGTGGACCTTGTCACTCACCGTATTCCTAAGACGGCATTATTTGAGCAAATCAACGGCGTGAATGTCTACCGCGTGCGCTGTTTTGACAGCAGATACCTCTTTTCATTTTTTTCAATACCAAAAATATTCAAGCTCGCAAAACGAGCAGACATCATCCAGACGACCACATTTAACGGAGCACCGCCGGCGTGGTTTGTCGGGAAGCTGCGGCGAAAACCAATCATTCTCACTGTTCATGAAGTGTGGATCAATAAGTGGCGTGAGGTTGCCGGTTTTGGTCCTCTGAAATCGTATGTGCATGATGTCCTTGAGCGGTGCATTTATCACCTCCCATTTACGCGTTACGCATGCGTTTCTGAACACACGCGGCAAGACTTGATTCGGTCTGGGATCAATGAAAAGAAGACAATAACCATTTACAACGGCCTTGATTATGATTTCTGGAACCCTGCAAAATTTAGCGGAGATCATATTCGTGAAAAACACCGCATAGGCGACAAATTTTTGTGCTTCAGCTGGGGAAGGATCGGGCCGTCCAAAGGGTTTGAGTACGCCATTAGAGCGATTCCTCTTGTTGCGAAGAAAATCCCTAACGTTCTCCTTATGCTGATGGTTAGCAATACCAGCACCTACCCAAAACTTTACAAGAATCTCCTGACAGTTATTGAGCAGGAAGGCGTGGATGAACTAGTAACTCTCGTCGATTCTGTTCCTTACAAAGAACTTGGGTCTTACATTGTCGCGGCAGACTGCATCATCATTCCATCGGTCTCTGAGGGATTTGGGTACACGACAGCCGAAAGCGCCGCGCTGAAAAGACCGATCGTGGCCAGCAATGTATGCTCGATCCCGGAGATCATCAGCGGCGACTACGCACTTGTTCCGTCTAAAGATCCGCAGGCTATTGCCGATGGCATCATAAAAGTACATGAAAAAAAGACAGAACACACACCGCTCAAACGATTCGACTGGGATTCAACCACGAAAGCGTACATGAAACTCTATCAAACCATCCTTGACAAAAACACCCTTAAAGGGAGCAAAACCACACTTGACAGAAAAAACGAGATAAAACAACACTCATGAAAATCGCGCTTCTAACACCAACCTTCTCGCACTTCTCGGGAATTGACCGCGTTGTTGAACTCAATGCCAAAGAACTTCTCAGAAAAGGCCACCGCGTGAGTGTATTTTGCTTTGAAGGGGATATCAACGTACCTAAACTCAAGGTAATCAAACTTGGAATCTCAAAAAACCAGACGATTGGAAGGATTTATCGACTGCTTTTCTTTCTTGATCGTCGCAAGATTCGCACGTATGGATCAATTCTTCGCAATTATGATGTTGTGATCAGTCACTTTTATCCTATGAATCTGCTTGCCGCATATGCAAAGAGGAAGTACGGCATCAGATTTGTCTATCATAATCACGGGGTGGCTCCACCTTGGACGTTTCACAGTTTTCCTGAGAAAGCGTACATGTGGATGTTTGCTAAACTGAGCAATTGGTCGATCAAGGACTGTGATGAAGCCGTCTCCATATCAAAATACCTGCAAGGCGTGCTCAAAAGAGAGACCTGCATCACGAGCAAGGTAGTCTATGATCCAATCGATACGACACGATTCCATCCAGGGATCGACGGCCAGCATATACGAAAGAAATACCACATCCCGAAGGATGCATTACTCCTGTTCTATAACGGACGGGTATCGCCCCACAAAGGGGTCCATCTCCTGCTTGATGCATTTGCAATGGTCAGAAAAAAGCAGCCAAATGCCTGGCTCATCATCAGTGGCAGGCACACCTTTCCCGCGTATAGCAAAAAACTTAAAGAACAGGCCGCACAATTCGGAAAGCACGCCAGCTTCACAGGATTCACGCCTGATGAAGAATTGCCGCATTATTATGCTGCGTGCGACGTCTTTGTTACCTGCAGCCTTTGGGAAGGTTTTAATATGAATATTGCAGAAGCGCAAGCTTGCGGAAAACCGGTGGTCGCATTTGATGTCGGGCCGCATAGGGAGATTGTGAAGAGGGGAAAGCTTGTGGCAAAAGGCGGGTTAACTGATTTTGCTGAGGCAGTATTGGCAGCGGGCCGCAACCCTGGGTTGGTGCGAAATTCCATTACTTCGCCACCGTCACGCTCACCGCCACCGCCTTTTCGCGAGAGATGGACAATTACTCGTTCACACCGACAAGGGGGAAGCCCCATCGGGGAATGTCGGTCCTCCGTGAGCACAGACGTATCACGAGCCCGGCGTGGCGGTGAGCGAGCGTCGCGGCGGCGGCAAGATAAGTAATTACAATTATTTTCGCACCAACCCACGCAACCCCAAAAAATAATCAACAAGAATAATCAACAAGGTGTTAAGTTTGTCACAGAGCAAAACAAAATATTCAACTGAAAATAACACAGGGTCTGAAACAATCGATGTAAGTATCGTAATACCCTGCTTCAATGAAGGCGACAATGTCACATTACTGTATAATAAAATATCTTCAGTTATGAAAGGTGCAGGAAAAAGCTATGAAATCATTTTTGTAGATGACGGCTCCACAGACCAGACATACAATCGTCTGGCCGAGATACGTAAAAAAGATGAAAGACTGAAGATAATAAAATTCAGAAGAAATTTCGGACAGACTGCGGCGATGGACGCAGGATTCAAGCACAGCATAGGAAAGATAGTAATCGCGATGGATGCTGATCTGCAGAACGATCCTGAAGACATACCAAGATTCCTCGAAAGAATAAATCAAGGATATGATGTGGTAAGCGGATGGAGATTCCAAAGGAACGATTCTATCACGAAAAAGTTATTCTCGAAAATAGCGAACTCGTTACGCCGGTCTCTCACAGAAGAGAAGATACATGACTCTGGATGCTCATTCAAGGCTTACAAGCGTGAATGTTTCGACGATCTTGATCTTTATGGAGAGATGCACCGATATATTCCCGCACTGCTTCTTTGGAGGGGTTTCAAGGTGACGGAAATCAAAGTGAAGCATCACCCGAGGAAATTCGGAAAAACAAAATATAATCTCAAAAGGATAATCAAAGGTTTTCTGGATCTGCTCGTAATATTATTCTGGTACAAATATTCAACAAGACCCATACATTTCTTCGGGGGGCTTGGTATACTGTCCTCGCTAACCGGCACAGTAATAGGCGGATATCTCATTAGCTTAAAGTTTTTTTACAATACTTCGATAGGAAACAGACCCTTATTGCTGCTTTCGATGCTATTAGTGATACTGGGAGTTCAACTCTTACTGATGGGTTTTCTTGCAGACATCCTGATA
>JACRKM010000017.1 GCA_016219765.1 Candidatus Woesearchaeota archaeon | reverse complement strand
CGACCAGCCAAGCGAGCAATTATTCGGGAAGAGATTCGTTGAAGGGCCGATATTCGTCGGCTGAGGGCCAAAAGAAGCTACATCAAGAACAATCGCCCGCTTCGTAAAACCCGAACTAGCCTCTTCGACATCCGCAGTGATCGTGTTGTTATACCTTCCAACCCAATTCTTTCCGGCCTTATCAACACTTTGACTACGAATCTTGACTACTTTGGGTGCAGTGTTGTCGAATTTCACCGGCAGCGTGTAGAGTGTTTCAAGAAGATTCCCGTTCAAGTCCTTAAACGCAAGGCGCACCTGCGGCTCTATTCCTGAGGGGAGGACCATGACAAGATTATTCCATATGCACTCAACGAATCCCTTCTTTGCAGTTGGCTTACAACCCTCATAGATATTTTTGTACTGTGTCGAGTTATCAATGGATTTATACTGCTGATTAAATTGCGGAATCTGATTGATTATAGAAAGATCAGCAACCAGGCTGCTGGAATCAATCCCATTGTCATCCTTGATGATTGCCTTGATCTTGACCGTCTCCGGTTTACCTGTTGTAAATGTAAGAAGAGCGTCGCCCTTCCATACCGACATGTTTACAAGCGAAGGAGGGGAGCCATCGATCGTTACAATCTTGCATTCAGAACTCTTTTGGCCAAGACGATCGTACACATCAACGCAAATCGAACGATTCTCAGTAGTTTTACCAACAGATATGTTGAATGTTGTTGAGCTGGCACCAACAATACATTGACTTGTCTTGAGCGGCTGCTCTTTGAGTTGCGCATTATTTGACAAATATATGATTTTTTCAATTCCAGAACACGCTGTCGGAGAGCACGCGGCGCACGCTTGATCAAGAGCGCCAACCGTCACATTAACAGCGGTGCTCTTTGAAGAAATTTCTAGACCGACCGGCTTTGCCGGAATATCATCCACGATCACTTGTGAGCTTTCTATCATAGACGACGGTGTTAAATCATCCTTGAACGCCTGGAACTGGAATGAGTAAACTCCGCTGGGAAGAATCTGCGGGATCGTCATCAAACACGAAGCGGTCCCGTCTGGCAATTGAATGCACTTGAACGCGCGTGTAGGATCCGTGACCAACTTCACTTGAGAACCATCGACTAATGCATCACCCGGGATGGCGACCGACGCATTAATGATTGTTACATCATTACTTCTCCTAAAGCCAGGAACCTGATCGACGCCATGAATGTTGACCGAAAATGAGTCTGCAAAAACAGCGGAGGTAACAAGCGGAAGCGAAATAACAAGATAGATTAGAAACAAAACAACTCTGTGGACCCCTTCTTTTTTCATGCGTATATGTGCCGTTATAAGCTATTTAAACCTTTTCTTCGATAGGCGTTATTGAAAACCTACTGACTGATCGTGCCGACATCGCCTAGCTACGCTCGGCTCAATCACCGCCACGCCAGGCTCGTGATATTTCAGTCCTTGTTTATTGCCGACATCCCCCGATGGGGCATCCCCCCTGTCGGCCGTTCTTGCAAAAGTTCCATCTCTCGCGAAAAGGCGGTGGCGGTGATTGTGCCGGCACTTCAGAGGTTTTCAATAACGCTCTTCGATAAACCCTTGCTCGGTTTTATGTTTCCCACCCACAAACGCGAATCACATAAATTAAGATATAATAGTAGAAATAACGCGAACGACAAAGTTTACGTTAAACTTTCTGAATAAAACCACGTTTTGGTTCGTAGATGTCACCAGCACGTCTTAGCTTATCCAATAATTCCTCTATCTTTTCATTATCAAGACCCTTTTGTGCAGCTTCACGCATGATATCATCAAGCGGAATCTGCTTTCCAACCTTCGCTTCAAGATCGTTGATCACTTCCTTCAAGATGATGATGCTATTGCGTGCAGAAGAGGAAATTCCACTGGCGAGGACATCGATGTCCATTTTTCCTGTTGCGGGATCAACGCCCACCTGCGACATGCAATGCTGCAAGATATCAATCGCTTTCTGTGCATCCTCTCGCTTCACTTTATCAGATAATCGCGTTTTCGCTGAAGCTTCTGCCAAACGCACGAGTGCTTCAAGTTGGCGCGCCGTGATTGCGATCGTTTTCATCGCACCCTCGTCACTTACCGCATTACGGATCTGCACATAATAAGACTTTATCTCCTCGAGAGCATTGTCAGTTAACTTTGGAAAACACATCCTCCGCGCATACGAGATAAACTTGCGCAATAATTCAGTATCAACGGGAACATTTGCTATGTCATTTGTCTGATGTAATTCCAGCACAAATCCCGCAAGACGCTCGTCCTGCTCACGATTAGGCATATCCCTTATAGGAAAGATCAGATCAAAACGACTTAACAGTGCAGTAGGCATATCAATCTGCTTGCCGATAATCTCGTACGGATCAAAGCGGCCCCATTTTGGGTTTGCTGCCGCGAGCACAGTAGTCTCACAATGCAGCGTCGCCTGAATGTTTGCCTTTGAGATCGTCACAGTCTGCTGTTCGAGTGCCTCATGCATCGCGCTGCGATCCTCTTTACTCATCTTATCAAGCTCATCTACCATACAAAAACCTCGGTTAGCAAGAACGAGTGCTCCGGCTTCCAGGCTCCAGCCTTTGAGGAAGTCGTCTTTCACGACGGCGGCAGTAAGGCCGGCGCCAGACGCTCCCTTTCCTGACACGTACCGCGATTTTGGTGCGACGAGCTGCGCACGCTTTAGTATCTGCGACTTTCCAGCTCCGGGGTCCCCGACGAGGAGCACGTGAATGTCACCACGGCTAACAGCTCCATCCTGACGACGCTTGCGTACGCCGCCCAGCAGCTGATACAGGATCGCTTCCTTGACCTTCTCATGTCCATAAATGGAGGGGGCGAGCGACTGCACGAGCTTTTCGATCACGTGCTTATCTTTTGCAAGCTCTTTGATCTTTTCTTCCTCTTCGGCAGAGATGCTGATCTCTCCATAATCTTCCTCAAGGGGCTGCACCGAGTTCGCTTCGATCATCAGATCAAAACGTATGAGCTTACCGCCATCATTTGCTTGGATCGGAACTTCTTTAACCATGCCTATCACACGAATCTTCGTTCCTGGGTTCGTTTGCTTATCACTGAGCGGGCTTACTAAATCATTCTTGAGAAAGATATCCATGCGCTTTGGCTGGTCTGCACCGTCGAGATCCTCTGCCATTTCTTCAAGCACGAGCTTTTGGGCGTCAACGAGTTCTTTACTGATAAGACGGAACTTTCCTTTTCGCCCGCAGCCGCAGCGTGTTGGTTCGCGGAACTTGATCTCTAACTGGATCACTGAGATGATGTTGCCGCAGCTGGGACACTCAAAACGAGCGGTTGTCACCTGCGGGCGCACGTCGGACTTCTGACGAACGATTCCCTCTACCATTATGAACTTCTCGATGTGGCTGCTGCGGATGTCGCGGATGCGCACGAACTGGCTTTGTGGCAGATTAAAGAAGCGCACATAGAATTTCTTTGATGACTCAGGAATGTCAAGGGACTTGATCCCAAGCTCAAACGCCTTCATCATCTCTTCAGGTTGGTCGAGCAACGAGTCTGCAAGCTCGGGGTCAAACTTTGCGAGCAGCGCAAAATCTACCACCAGGAAATCATGACCAACACGCAATGATTCAAACAAGTCAGAATGATAGTTCTGTTCTACAAAACTCGCGAAACGCTGAATCTGCTCAGAGACGTCCATGGTCACACAACTTTTTTATCCTCTTTTGCCATTTTTGTTAGTTAAACTTGGTAGCGCAACAGAGATAGCTACAGCTACCAAGTTTATTTCACTCACATAAAAAACTTGTTCTGAAAATAACAAAAAATTTTCACAAACCTTAGAGGCGTGCAATATTTACTTGACAACCTTCTTCAGATTATCAATCAGTTGATCAAGTGCCTGATGCACCTGTTGCTCGCTCTTTGTTCCGGTGCAGACAACCTTGCCGTTCGAGAACAGCAGGAACGTAGCCTTAAACGACTTTGATCCTGCGGGTTCGATGTTGAGTTTGTATACGAGACCTGGAAACTGCTCAGGCTCGTACTCGGTGTTCTGCAGCTTCATAGCAAGGCTATTGAGGTTAAGATCCATCCCCACAGCTCCCGAGGCCACGATGTTTTGTATCGTCACTACCGGCTGGATCGTGATCTTGACGTTGATCTTTTCAAGACTTTTAATGATCTGCTTGATCGACTTGTGCACGTCTTCAATATTGCGCGCGCCCGTACAGACGATCTTTCCGCTATTAAAAATCAGTGCGGAGGTCTTTGGCTCCTTGATTCGGAAAACCAGACCGGGAAACTGCTCGGGATTGTATTCTGTGTTTGATAAGGTTGCCGCCATTTTCTCCAGCGGAATATCGTGCCCAAGAGACGATGAAACCACGATATTTACGATGCTAATGTCTCGTTTCGTCATAAAAATACCCCCAATTAAATTTAAATACTATTTAAACAGAAATACGAACTTATTTATAAATACTTTTATTTTTAAACCGACAGATTCAATAATAACTATTCAACTATCAGAACCTCCTTGATTTCCCATGGAAACTTGGATTTTTGATCGTCAAAAGCTCGCCCCGCGGGCTCGGATCGCTCGCTTTAAAAAGCGAGCTGTCGAAAACCGATGGTTTTTGACGCTCAAAATTCCACGAAAATAATCGGTTTTTGAGCACACAAAATTCCATCAAATGACAGGACTGACTTGAGTGGAATTTTGTTGTTTTGACTCCGGAATGACCAGTGGTCGAAGACCAGTGGAAAATGGCTGGATTTTAGCTTTATTTAACTATAATTGGCGATTTCCGACTCTAAAACGCGATAGGATCAACGCTAAGATTGCCAAGAGAGAAAGGAGCATGATAATTAACACAACCCGCAAAATAACGCTCTGCAAGCGATTTAGAACCTGTTCAGGTATCCTTTCAAAGTCCCTTGGACTCATGTTCACTACACCGGCCCACATACAGAAGCACGCACTTGTTTTTGTCTCCAAGAAACCGCATATTCAGGGATTCCATATGTTCTTTGTTTTCTATCCAATCGACATCATCTTTTTAGATTCTACACGGCGTGTTGTGGATATCAAGGAGAACTTTCGCCCGTTTCACCTCTATAATTCAAGATATCTTTCTCAATACGTGATTGAATTGCCTTCTGGCACCATCGCCAGAACCAACACCCGCCACGGCGACAGCATTAAATGGGGCACTCTTTGAGTGGAGAAAGTGGAGAATATGAAAAAACAACTCCGTATCTTTATAACTGGCAAGGT
>JACRKM010000016.1 GCA_016219765.1 Candidatus Woesearchaeota archaeon | reverse complement strand
GCAATTTGAAACGTGTGAGGTGGGTTTTTCCATCAGTTCTCTCTGTGATAAGGATAGAATCATTTTTGAGCCTGCGTCAAGCACCGTCCATGAGAAAATCGAAGCGCTTAAGGCATTGCACAAACAACAGATAGAAACGTACGCTTTCATCGGTCCGGTTCTGCCTGGCATCACAAATGTCTCTGAGATCATATCAAAGATCAGGGATCACATTGGCTCGGTCTGGGTTGAGGCAATGAACTTTAAGGCAGCGCACAAAACAGGGTTCTTCTATGAACGACTGCGCTCGCGGCGGCCCGGCCTTGTGGCATCCTATAAAGCAATCGAGAAAGATGGCCGTGCATATTTTGATGGATTAAAGCGGGAAGTGGAAAAACTCAGAAAGGAAGAAAAGATTGAAATAACGCTCGTCATGCATGAAAACAATTGATGCACAAATGCGGCTAGAAGAGGCTCGATTATGGTTTTAGTCGGCCTCGTGACAGTTCACCTGATCAGCGTCACGACGCTAAAATATAACTTTGGACGAAATAAAAGGGCATCAACTCCCAAGGGGCATATTTCAGCAATCCAAAGAATGAGATCCAAAATTAAGCAGTGCTCTTTTTAGAAAACTCAAACTTTTTAATCCTTCCTTTCTTAATGTCTTCAAAAGAGCGTAACATAGAATGAAGAAACTCATTCTGCTCTTTCAGTTCTTTTTTGACGCGCTTAATATCTTCAGTCATTTTGCTTCCACTGGAATTTTAATTATCCCTTCCTCTACCGCAACAATTTCCATGCAAAGCTTGTCAATAAGCTCTTGGCGTTCATCAATCAATTTTTGGAGTTCTTTGTCCATCGTATAACCTATAAAGGGCCGTTCCTTTAAATTCTTTTCTCTCCCTTTTCTATAAACTCTTTAAACATCTTTAGATTGTTCTTGATAATATTGATAACCATCTGCTGGTTCTTTTTAGCAGATACGCCTACAAAGAGGACAATAACTTGTTGGTCATAGATGAGATAATAAAGACGAAATTTATCGTTCTTGAGTTCTCGGAACCAAGGATAGCCCAATGTTTTGCCAAGGCCATAGGGATTTTCCCGAAGTTTGTTGAACTGATTTTCAAATCTATCTTTAATATCAGTAGGTAACTTTTTGTATTCATGCCCAAATTCGTTAGTTTCTTTGAGTTCCCACATAATGTAAAAGAATAAGATGATTTTATTTAAACTTTGTTGCTGGTTTTACGGTGCCGAAATTCTAACATACTAACAACTAAGAGGGGATTACTCTTTCAGCAGCAGCCGAAATTCAGGCTTCGATATCCACAAGGCCATTTCTGAAGCCCGGGAGCTTACGCTGGAAGCACCGGCTACAACACCATCGAAATAATAGACAATTACGTCAGAAACCAAGCAGATGTCCACCAACGAAGACCAGCGGACTTCACAGGAAGCCCCGCACTTTAGTGCAGGAGGAGGTCCCTATTTCTTTTGCAACCCAATTCTTGTACGCTTTGTTTGCCTGCGCAGGGATTTTCGCGATACAGGGGATATCGTATGGATGCATTTTCTCAACTTCTTTCTTTATGCTGTTGTAATGGGTTTCAAGCGTCTTCCCGATCATCACCCACTCCTTCTCATGCACAACCTTTCCCTTCCAGCGGTACACACTCTCAATTGGAAAGATATTTGCGCACGCAATCAGCCTCTTGCCGATCAATGTGTTCGCCACCATCCGCGCAACCCGCCGCGTAGGATTGGTTACATAAATGAAAATGATTTTGATTTCCATGCTAATTATCCTCCAATCCCGCTTCCCATTATGTTTCCTGCAATCAAGTTAAAGAGCAGCATCACTACTCCAGCGATGACACAATAGAGGAGCGTGCTTCGATACAGGTTAACTCCGAGAAGATATTGTTCCTGAAGGTCGTCTGATCCGTTCTGAATGCCATTGATGAGGATCGTCAAGATGTAGACGATCTGTACGACGTAGAATCCGACGATGATCTGGAAATAGAATGTGGGAATTCCGTCACCGAATAGCTGCGTAAGTCCTGCGGCGCCTCCCGCTGCTGCTGCATCTGCTCCTTGTTCTTGTCCTAGTTTAGTTAGTTGCGCTCCAAGCTTTCCAAGGATCGTGGTGACCATGCTTGTAATGCCGATCACGATTCCTGAAATGGTCGGCGAGAGGAACGCTACCTGCGATTTCATTGATGAGATGGAGTCGGCCATGAGATCCTGCAGCCGCTCGTCGACGTTGTGCATTTCTTTGATGTAGCGTGAAAGATTGATGAGAGATTGCGCTGCGACCATGGGGCCTTTCTTCGCGCTCTCGACAAGCACCTTCATGCTCGTCTCTATGAGGTCAGACGGGTACTGGACGATTGCTCCGTTATCGGGATCGAAGATTGCCTGTTCGACGCTCATGCCGAGGCGTGAGATGTTAGACTCGACGAGTCCAAAGAATTCGCCTGAGATAGTCCCGGACATGCCTTCGGCGACTTTTCCGAAAGCTATCTCTGCAGGGAAGCCGTCTGCCATGCGGTTGCCAAGCTGGAAAAGTGCGGCGCCGAATTCAGCTTCAAGGCGTTTTGATTCATTCCTGATCTTAAGAACGTTCTTCGTGCGCGTCTTGTGATACAATCCTACCGCGATTCCTGCAGCGAGTGGAAGGCCGAGAGAAAGAAGCGATGCTCCAAGTCCAAATGGCCCGAGCATCAGGTCGGGGTTTTTAATTGATGGATGATAATCGATAAGAGAAAATTTTTGCCCTTCGATCTGGTAAGTGCCTGCTGGAAGGAACTGGATGCTGCCGTCCTGCATTGTGACGATGTCCCAGCCAGGATTGATAATGTTGATGATAATGGGAACGAATGAAATAAAGAGGAAGACAAATGCAACGATAAGGCTGACGTAAAGTGGATTGACTGCTATCTCTTGTCCGCCGATCTTGAAGAGAAAATTGCGGTATTTTGCAAGTTCGGGATTTTTTGAGATGTCAATTGAGCCATAGCCCGTAGGTCGTGTTGAGAGAATCTGGTTTCCAAGGTAGTAGACTGAGACAGGCAGGATGAAATTGTAGAGCGTGGCAAGGTGGTACCATTTAACGCCCTCCATGAATGAGACGACGAGCGGCAGGATGACGAGTCCAAGGATGGGGAGGATAACTCCGAGCATATTGAGCATCGTGATTGGAGATTTGAGGTTGTGTGCGTAATGCAGCATCTTCTCGTAGGTCTCTTGCAGGATGACGTCGAGTGCCTTGTCAAGCATGCCAACGCGCGCTTCCTCGGCGCTCTCAAGCAGGCTTCCTTCGACTAGGTGCATAGACTCGATGAACTCCAGATTGTATTTCTTCCACGTCTCAAGGTACGCATCGAGGGATTCGCGGACGCTTCCATATTTTTCGGTTTCGATGTTCCAGATTACGCGTTTGAAGTCAAGTGAGAGTGGGGGGCTTAGGTGCTCTGCAGCAAAGTCGATCGCGAGTTCGAGGTTTGATGTGTGGCGCATGTACGTAACGATGTAGAATATAGAGAGCACCATCTGGTTTGATGCTTTCATGCGCCAGTTCCCTGCAAGATGGTGTGGGTAGTTCTTAAGCGGGCCGATAAGCGCGGCTCCAAGTCCCATGAAGAAAAGTGGAAAGAATAGGCCTTTGGTGATGACGAAGCTGAATATCGCCCCTGCGAGCGCAAGCGCGATTGGTGCTGTGAGCGCAAGGCTGTACACACCGGTGGGCGTCGCGTTAAGGTGGCATACTTCTATTGATTCTTGGAGCGCTGCAGCGGCTTTTTCCGGAGGGACTATCTTGAGAATTTTTTCTGCTTGGTTGCATGCTTGCTCATAGTACCCCATGTGCTTTGGGAGGTATTCTTTCTTGAAGTCGAGGTATTCACGGGTTCGTATCACGCCGACGCTTTGCACTTCGGCGTTTTCAGGAGTGAGCGTGACCGCCAGCTTGGACTGATACTTAGAGAGAAGGCGTTTCATCTCTTCTTTTTCAATCTCAGGCATAAGGTGTTTCCTCTTTTTTAGTGTAATTCGTAGATGATTGAAAAAGAGACCAGCAAATCTTTGATTTGCGCTGCCTCTTTTTCTATTTCAGGTAATTGCTTTCCTCTTTTTTGGTATTTGTTTAGCTCTTATGCTCACGACGCTGCGATGACGCTCGCCACTTCCTGTCTTTGTGCATGTAATGTGATTTCGCTTTTTATAAATAATCCTTCCTGCGACGCTCGGCAT
>JACRKM010000004.1 GCA_016219765.1 Candidatus Woesearchaeota archaeon | reverse complement strand
CTATTTTAAACGCCGGCGTCGGACTCGTTGGGGTAATAATGCAGTCAGACTCTTTAAAGACAGCGTCAAAATCATTCTTGATAAGTGTCCTGACCTTTAAGGCACGCAGGTAATAAGCATGGTAATATCCGTGAGACAAGGCAAAGGTTCCTAGAAGAATCCTTCTTTTTACCGCTCATACTCTTGAAGAAATCAGGTTTTTGCTTATAAATCTTTGTAGGCTCGCGTCGTGATAACAGCAAATCTTATATATCGCCCTTTTAGCCCTAGCCCATTCACGTATCGATATTCCTCAGACAAAAATCCTTTGGGAGGCACGACAATGACTGAGACATTTACAGAATTTCCAAAACGACCAAGAAAACTTGGCAAAGTGCAGTACGTGCATTTTGGAACTGAAAAAAAAGGCCACTATCTGCCGTGTGGTGATCTGTCTAGCACGGCCCACGATAAGCAACTGGCATTGGGATCAGCATCGATAAATGAGGTTCTGGAGCAGCACAAGCTTTTCTCGCCAGGAGATGATTATGCCTGCACGTTCATTACCGGAGACATAGGAGAGATGCGAAGCGTGAAGATAAATGGCGTGACCAGGCAAGTTCTCGTCGTTCCTCAAGGGATGATGAGAGCGGAAGCGAATAGTTCGAATTTCGAAGCCTGTAACATGAAGCATTCTCTTTCCGATGCGGGAAAGATGTTAGAAGTAATGGCTTTGACGATGTTTCATTCAGGGTTTACGACTCCATATTTTAGAGGAAAGGGTTTCGGTGATATCGGCAACGATATGGCGCTGAATGAACAAGAGTTATCAGCGTCATTTGTTGCGGCGGCGTGGGACTTTTTTAGCTTGCCATCGTACCAGCTTCAGGAAAAACTCGGATTGAAACCTAAGAAAGTAATGGCTTCACCACTTGCGTTGCACGGGCATCCACTGTCGCTGTATAAGATTGCAAGCATTTATCAGTCACGAATTTATGACCGGCAGACATTATTGCACACAGAGCGTGCTAAGAGATACTGTAGCCCCGGGGACATCGTCTACTTTCTCCCAAATGGGCTGCTTTCAGACGCGGTTTGCCAGAACCTCGCATTTGTTATAAAACAGGGTGCAAACGCTAAAGTTGTTTTTGTCGAAGGGAGCGCAGGCAATTATTTTTTTGAAGGAAAAACGCAGAAAACGACACACGCGGTCATTCGATCATTAAAACCAGAAGGCATCACTACAGTAAAAGTACACACTCCTGAGGAATTCGCGCGGGAAGCGGAGTATGAGCACTGCCAAAAACTTTCTGGAAGGGCTCTTACGTATGAAGTAATACGAACGAAGGTGGATGGAATACTCGCTTTAGGAACGTTCAAAGGGATAGAGCAGTGCGAAAGCCTTCTGCCTGAACAAGGGGAGCCGATACATTTTGATTGGAAAACTGAAAGAGCAGTTCGTAAAGTCCAAGATTCATTGTGGAAGACTGTTTACGGGATCAAAGGAGGAACAGAACTTACACAAGATCCTCATTACTGCACCATGTTCGACGTCGCTGATTTAGAAATGGGTGTTGTTAAGGCAATCGACCTTCATGGAACCACGCTGGAAGATGTGCTCGAAAAATAAAATTCCGGAGAATACGCACGAGCGACCAAAGAAGACGTGGCGATGACCTCTTTGAATTCTCAAAAACCACGAGCAGCACAATCAAGCGGCTTGTTCGTCAAGACTATCGCTATCGCACTTGCAGTTATACTCGTCTTTAACTTTGTCTTTCTCATCCAACGCAAAATATCCGCGAGTCTGTTCTGGCTCGTCATTGCGTTCTGCGCAGCAATGGCGTGGTGGGGAGTGCCTTACATTAAGAAAAGGCAATAAAAAGATAGAAGACAATAAAAAAGAGGTATTTGTTTTGCTGAGTTAGTTTAAAGAAATAATTTGAAAATGAATTCTATTCTTTTTTCTTCTTCTTGGTCTTCTTAATCTCCTTTTCAAGGTCAAGCTTCTCAAGAAGTTCTTTGTAGCGGTTTCTGATCGTCACTTCAGTGACTCCTGCCACATCTGCAACTTCGCGCTGTGTACGCTTTTCGCCATGAATAAGCGCCGAAACATAGAGAGCAGCAGCTGCAATTCCCGTAGGCCCACGTCCCGACGTAAGTTCTGCTTTTTGCGCCATCTCAAGTATCTCAACAGCATTTGACTGGGTCTCGGCAGAGAGTTTTAGTGATGACGCAAAACGAGCGATATAATCTGCAGGATTGCTCGGCAATATCGTAATGCCAAGTTCGCGCGTGACAAAGCGGTATGTGCGTCCGACTTCCTTCTTCTCGATTCCTGATGCTTCTGAAAGCTCATCGAGTGTCCGTGGGACTTCATGGCGTCTGCATGCGGCATAGAGTGAGCCTGCGACAACTGATTCCATTGAGCGTCCACGTACAAGGCCCCGCTGTACTGCAAGCGTGTATATGCGTGCTGCTTCCTCCTCAACGCTTTTTGGGAGCTTTAGGTATGAAGAGACACGTTTGAGCTCAGCAAGAGCGAGCTTAAGGTTGCGCTCGATTGCGGTACTAATGCGGTACTGCCACTTTCGAAGTCTGAAGAACTTGTTCTTGTCTTTAGAGCCGAGTTTATAGAGGTCCGCTTTCTGACCAACCTCGGTTCCAAGGCCTTGATCGTATTGTGTGTACGTCATTGGGGCGCCGGTTCTGCGCTTGCGGTCGCTTTCTTCGCTGTCAAGATCGCGCCATTCTTGTGTGAAGTCGACCATTTTTTCTTCAACGACAAGCCCGCAGTCTTTGCAGATGACTTCCCCCTTCTCTTTGTTCAGGAAGAGATTGATTCCTGCACATTCTGGACATTTTTTAACAAATTCGCTCATGAAAACCACCCACCAGTCATACGGTTGCTGTTGAGTATGATATCAAAACGGTTATGTTTCGTTCTGAAATGTGTGTAATGATCGTCTTGCAGAATTGCGCTGATGAAAAGACTTCTCCAAAGAGAAATCTATCAACCTTGAAACAATCCTTCAAGCCCCCCATTTTCTAAAAATTTCGGAAAAAATAAATATGGATACCAAGTAATCATTGTCGGTAAAGACAATAAATTTATATAGAAAGTATAGTAACTAGTATATAAAACTTTCCACGCCAAGAAAACTTTTTAAATGCTTGCGTTTGTTCTTTTTAGAATCTTTTTATGGTTTTTTTCTGCAGATATTGAGCTAAAATGTCTAAAAAGGCAAATTAATCATGTATTATGTCTTTAAACAGTTGAATTGTGGTTTAATTGTCTTAAAACACATTAGAATCAGGTAAAACAGCCCTAATACGCCAGGACGAGAAAATTAACCAATTAACCGGACATTAACTTGGCATATTGGAACTAATATCAATGTTTCTCAAAATTTATAGCAAAATAAAATAAGAAATACAAGAAGATG
>JACRKM010000110.1 GCA_016219765.1 Candidatus Woesearchaeota archaeon | reverse complement strand
GGTCAGTCTATTATGCTGAAGATGAGAACGTGAAGGAGTGTTATTTTTCCCCGTCGAAGATTTTTTCAATGCAGTTCCGATGGGCACGACCTAGAAATAATGCAGTTATAGCTGTTTTAATCGAACTTGCAAACAAGCCCCCTGAATGGACAAATTTAAATAACCTGCTCGCGTTCCTTTTCCTTCTATGAAAAAGAGCGCCTATATTCGAAATCTAACCAGGCTTGTGATGCCATTTGTGGTGTTATTCATCATCCTCTTCGTTCTGTCTGCATGCAAGCCATTCTCAAAAGACAAAGAAGCAGCAATCGCAGCACTCACTGGACCTGAAAACTTGTCTGCTGAACAACCTGTTGAACAATCTTCGATGCAAACGCCTCCTTCAACGCCCACTTCACAGGAAACTACAAACAATACGACACTAAGCAACACGACAGAGCAACAATCAACGCCAACACCGCTTCAGACGCCCGCATCTACAAACAACCTTACACTCCAATCAGACCTTACACAATGCCAACATCTTTCACCGAATTTTGAATGCAACAGATACGACCTGCGAGACTGTAAATATCAAACTCTTGTAGGCAAGAATGAATTCTATCCTGACCAGCTCGTGTGCCGTTTTGGCAAAGGCCCGGGTGAATATCCCACAAGAAAATATTGTTATTCCCAAGATTGCAAACGCATCACTGAAAGGAACGTGGTCATCAAGTATGGGGGCGTAATCGCGTTTGGAGAATATCGCTACAGCGTCCGCAAGGAAGGCGACGGAATCGTCACCAGCTACGAACTTGTCCGCTGCGGCGAAATGACAAAGACATTTGCAACAATTGAAGGGTGTAGACGCCACATCATTACGCTTCCTTAGGATCCACCCCTTTTTGTCTTGGTTTTAGTTATTGGATGTATGTGCTATTGGATGTATGGAGTAGAGCATGATCAAGGCAGTAATTTTCGATATCGACAATACGCTTGTGGATTTTCTTGCCATGAAGGAACGCTGCCTGCGCCCTGCAGTCGATGCAATGTGCACAGCAGGGCTCAAGCGAGTGCCCGACGAGGTCCTCAACAGCATTTACGAACTTTACAAGAAATACGGCATGGAGTACAAACTTATCTTTCAGGAACTTCTCAAATCCTATGGCTTGCACGATGATCGCATCCTTGCACAAGGAATAGTCGCGTACAGAAAGGCGCGCAGCGTTGAAAGCTATCCAAAGGCGCAAGAAGTCTTGTACGCTTTACGACAGCAGGGCTACAAGCTTGGCGTCGTCACAGATGCGCCTTCGCTCAAGGCGTGGACGAGACTCGTGTACATGAAATTTGACAGGGCATTCGATGTCGTCGTCACTTTCGACGACACCAAAACAACCAAACCCCATCCGCTTCCGTTCCAGAAAGCGATTGCGGAACTTGGAGTCAAGGCCTCTGAATGCCTGATGGTGGGAGATTCGATCGAGAAAGATATCGCTGGCGCACACGCACTTGGCATGCACGCTTGCTTCGCACGGTACGGAAGCACCAATCCTCCAATGCACAGCGGTGCAGAGTTTGAGATTAACAAACTTGACGAGTTATTGGACATCCTCTCAGCACTAAAGCGCGGCTGATAAATCTTCTCATAAAGAGTTATTGATGATAGAAATAAACCATCGTTTTCTCTTTTTTGAGTTCGCTTCTAGATCTTTGCCAAGAAATCCTTCACGTGCTTTGTCGCTCTCACATCATCTTCATTATAATCAATAATTCTCTGTATCTTTTCTTTGTTTTTTGTGGGATTTTCTATATACTCAAGATAGTACGCGATCGACTCCATCGCTGTGACTTCCGGGCGCCTCCACGAGAACTCAAGCCACTTAGCAATGTCCTTCAAACCATTGCCATACGTTGGAAACGCAACAGCCTTCTTTGACAGCTTATTAAGATCAATCATGTTGTCTTCGATTCGAGTACGAAGTTTAGGATCCATGCCGTATCGTGCAGCAAGCTTGGCAAGTGCAGTCCGTTCATAAGATCCCCAATGATATAGCACGAAGCCGCGCTGCGCCCGCATGAACGCACAAAATTCTTCGAACATCTTTCTTTCTTCGCCGATTCTGTGCGCGACGAATGAACGGTACTCGCATGCGTCACCTTTGCATACTAGCAGGCCAATCAGGTAGTCGATCTGATCAAATTCAAGCTCGCTGCCAAACGCTTCGTTGAGGGACTGATCCGTCCCCTCAAAGTCCAAAAACAACTCCAACCTTTTTTTCGGGAAAGCAAGCGCTTTCCTGTTGATGATAACTGGCGTATTTCTCACCAATGCAAGAGCGCTGTTGCGAAATTGCTTTGCCTTCTGCGGACCCACACCATCGATCTTCTCCAAAGATCCAAATGAGGCATCGGCTAAATTATGCACGGTGAGAATTCCTCTTTCGTTTAACTGCAGTTTTGTCCTACCGCCAACGCCTGCGACAAGCGATACATCATCACGCTCGACAGCGAGCCTGTTCGTATATGATTCCCACGGCCAGTATCCCTCGCCATACGTGGGAGCGACTTCTTTTCCATTCAGGATTTCACGCACTTCACTCATCGCCCGCTGTAATTTTTCGTGATATTGCGCATACTCAAATTCAAACTCTTCACCGTCACGGTTAATCACTGCAAACTTCTCAGGCAGCATCCCTTGGATTTTTCCTAGAAGAAAGTTGTAAAACGCCGCCTGAAGAATGTGATGTTCCCTGATATTCTTTGCAAGCTTGATCTCCTTCACCGTGTAATGGTACGGTCCAAACACCGACTGGCGCGAACTCTGCCGCACGAGCACGTCGATTTTTCCTACGATCCCATCAGGCAAAAAAAACAACGGCGCATTATGAATTGCCCTGGTTCCGTCATCCATCAGCGAAAGAGCACGCTTGAACCCATCAACGTCGTCTGCGTAGACCAGCCCAACGAATCCAGGATACTTCTGCTTGACGATCTTGTCTTCGTGCAAGTACCCGCGCTCAAAGAGGAGTTCCTGGTACTCGTTTTTAGGATCCCGTTCTTTTGCTTCGGCAAAATGGCTGCAGAAAACCATGAAAGGAGATTTTGTATATGTGTACACATCGCGCGCATGAATCGCAAGTGACCGATCGCCATCCATGCAACGCTCAAAAAGTTTCTTGAGGTCTGCCATAGTATCTGCCGATTTGCTCTGGTAGTTTTAAAGTTTTTGCACTTTCTCAGCAATACGGGTTGCGTAAACGAGGCAGCTACCGGCGCTGTAGAAAATTTTGACATGCCGGTGCCATTTGCCACCGTCATTTTTTATAAGAGCAGCCACCAGAACCTTTATATAGTCAATTGCGATGAAATATCTCGTATGCGGTTCAAAGTCCGCAGATACTTGTGGACGAACACTTGTGGGCGAACGCATAACGCCTGTCAAAAAGAGGGCTTTTCGTGGTCACACTTGATTGGAAGGTATTTGCTGATTTTCTTATCGCCATAGCGCTTGGCGCAATCATAGGCCTGGAGCGGGAGGTTGAGCAGCAGCGTGGCAAGACAGGTGATTTTGCTGGCTTGCGCACCTTCGTCTTTATTACCATGCTTGGGGCGCTCGTTGGATACCTATCTACAACTTTTTTTTCATCCTACACATTCATCTACATCGCGTTCTTTGGATTTACGCTCCTTGCAATCGCCTCTTACGCCATGTTTGCATATGTACAAAAAAAAGCAGGCGCAACAACCGAAGTCACCGCGATTCTTGCATTTATCATTGGAATGATGGTCATGGTCGGATTTCGAGACTTTGCAGTAGTCGTCACGGTTTTCATTGCTGTATTGCTCGCATTGCGTCCTGAACTGCACGCAATTGCAAAACGCATCGAGAAGGCCGAAATCTTTGCTGGACTCGAGTTTGCTGTCATCTCGCTTGTCATATTGCCTTTTCTTCCGAACTACAAATACTCTCCTCTGGATGTTCCCATTATTGCAAAACTCGTTGAAGCGGTACCGTCAATTCCGGTTGATGTTCTCTCAAAACTCAATGTGTTCAATCCGTACAAGATCTGGCTCATGGTTGTCTTCATCTCAGGTATCAGTTTTGTTGGATATATCTTGAGTAAACTCATCGGTGCAGAAAAAGGCATCGGAATGACTGGCCTCTTGGGCGGGATCACGTCAAGCACCGCAGTCACAACAGCATTTACGGCTGAGTCAAAAAGGGTGCCTGCCCTTGTCTACCCCTTTGTCCTTGCGGTTGTGGTCGCGTGCTCTATTATGTTCTTTCGCGTGCTTTTTGAAGTTCTTGTAGTGAATCCTGCGCTCTTTAAGTCGGTTGTAATCCCTATCTTAATGATGGGAATTACTGGATTTATAGCAGCATTTGTTATTTATCGTAAACAAACCAAAGAACACAAAAAAACAGTTGAGCTAGACAGTCCCTTTGCGCTTATCCCTGCAATTAAGTTCGCACTCTTCTTTGTCGTGGTCCTTGTTATCTCTAAGCTAGGGCAAATTCTTTTTGGCACTACGGGAATATTTGCGGCAAGTTTCATCTCAGGGCTTGCCGATGTTGACGCTATAACGCTCTCAGTTGCGAACCTTGCAGCAGCAGGCGACATGACAACAAAGTCGGCAGTCATCGCTATTGTGATCGCGGTGTCAACAAACACCGCCGTGAAAGGCGTGCTTGCGTACTTCCTGGGCGCAAAAAAGTTCGGCCGCGTGGTCGCAACCGTCTTCTCCATTGTTCTTGCCGTTGGAATTATTACAGCAATTCTGGTTTAATCTTTTTATCGCCTCAGCTTTATCTTGTTTCCAATGCACAGATTAGAGTGAATGAGAACGGGAAGAGAGAATAAGAGTAAGCAAGCAGAAAGAACAACAGTCACTGGCCTTTTTTCTTCTCCATATAGCCACACAGTCCACACGTGTTGCGGTCCCTGTGGCTTGCCATGAAGACTCCAGTCCCGCACTTTGGGCAGAAACGGTTCTTGCGCGTCAATGAATTGCCAGAAACCTGATATGCCTTATACTTTTTACTTGTTTTCTTTGCTTTCTTTGGCGCCGCGCCCTTCTTTTCAGCCATGATAACACCGAAGTATGTATTTATGCTTTCTTCTCTTCTGCAGGAGCATCAGTGTGCTTCTTGATGAGCTGCTTGTTCTCGATGCGGTTGAGCTCCGCAGGACTTGCGTAAATGTGCGCTATGACGCGTGCATCCTGCGAACCGAATTTTGTGTAAATGTGCTTGACGATGGTAAGATCCTTTTCCACCTTGAGCTTTTGCGCGATCACGTCACGAAGCTCTTTTCGCGATGGAGTCTTTCCCTGAAATGACAAATGCGCAGTGATGCGCTTACGCGCAAGCAATGGCGTGAGCCTTTCTTTTTCAACTTTGAGTTCCATTATAATTCCCTCAGCGCTTCTTTGCCCTGTGCTATTATCATCGGCACTTGATAGCGTACTCACCCTTAACAGTCACGCCGATCTTTTTCGCAATATGAGATTTTTCAGGACTTGCAATGAAGATCCTTCCCTGCCAGGTATTCGTAAACTTATTATCCTTGCAGTTTGGGCATTCGGATCCTTCAACAAACATCTTGCAGTTCTTGCACACTTTCTTCTTTGACATGATGAATCACCAATATTATTTTACACAGTATACTTCAAACGATTACTTCTTTGGTTTTTCCTTTTTCTTTGTTTCTTTTTTGTCGGCGTTTGAATCCTCTTCAGATTTTCCTGCCTTTTTGGGATTTGTTTTGTCTTCATCGATCCACTCAAGCCTGCCCAGGAATTCCTGACGCATCGTCAGACCCAGCTTTGGGCTTGCGACATCCTTGAAGCTGATCGCGATAATTCGCGCGCGGCATTTGTCGCCGACTTTGAGTACTCGCTTTGAGTCTTTCCCTGTTAACGTCTTCTCTTTTGCAAATGAGACAAAATCATCCATCGCCTGGGAGACGTGGATCATGCCCTCGATCGGGCCAAGCGTCATGAATGCGCCAAAGTCGGCGATGTCACGGACCTTTCCCAATACCACTTCCTGCATCTCGGGCTTGAACGTGAGAAGCTCAAATGTACAATCAAAATAAGATGCACCGTCACCAGGAATGATTTTGCCTTCCCTGATTTCAGTTACTCCCGCAACATCAATCACAACACCGACATCCTTTGATATGAAACCATCATACTTCTTCTTGACGCGATTGATAACTGCCTGCTCGGTTGGAAGTCCAAACAACTTTGGAGGAACACGGATATAATCAGAGATGCTTGTCCGATAAAACATGCAAAAACCCCGTAACGGTCGATTTTGCTCCTACAACAACGAACTTATGGCTTATAGGAGCTTTAAATGCTTTTTCTGCCGTAAAACGATAAGCGGTATATTATTTTCCTTAAGCGCACTCTTTAAGGCCCTGTCCTGGGTAGCTACGATAAAACCGCCTTGAAGTGCCTGTTTTTTGATGAGATTATCGACATTTAAATGCTTTTCTGTTTTTAAAGCCGGCACTTGTTTGGCCTTAATAAGCGCTTTTGC
>JACRKM010000107.1 GCA_016219765.1 Candidatus Woesearchaeota archaeon | reverse complement strand
TGTTGATGGCTGACATTCCCCGATGGGGCGTCCCCCTTGTCAGCATCTATACAGTTACTTTCATCCCTCGCAAAAGGGCGGTGGCGGAAATTGTGCTGGTCGTTAAGCTTAAGGTGAAGTTCGTCTAAGCTTTCCACGTACCAAGAATAGAAGATTTTAAATAGAATCCGTGTAATCTTCTGACAAACTGTGGACATGGGTCCTTTTCTGAGCATGACGTTTGTCTTGCAGGGAAGTAAAGACACTCGTTCGCAGTACAGCCCGACACGAGAGTACTCAAGGAAGCTCACGATGACCATCAAGCGATGAACTTGGGAGTTAGTGGGCCGGGCAACAATCCTTTTTAGGATAAACAATTTTTAAATTTTTAAAGATTTGTACTGCAGATTTGTACTGCTATTCATTACATCGCCTAAAACAAGCATCGAAAAACAGAAGAATTGTCCTTATCATCAAATCATCCTGTTTCGTTGATTTTTCATCCTTATTTGATGAGACGAAAAGAGATTTTAGTAAAGACTGTTGAAGACTGTTGTATTCACAGTCGTGGATGGAAAGGCTTCTTCTGCGTTATAGAAAGAAAATCATGATTACACCATCGATCAAAAACCGTTTGTCGTGCAGTCATTATCAGAACAGCCGATAGGTTGATTTTGCGTAACGATCATCAGTTAATGGTGTATTGATTTCTAATGCTTGAAGGCTTTGCCAGGAATGGCATAAAAGAACAATTGATAGCAAGAAAAATTGAGAACATCATGAGGATGATAGTATGGCAAAGATTAGTCAAGTTTCATCAAAGTATATTGTCAACGCAAGCATCGATATCGATGGTGTGGTCGATCGCCCAGACGTGATCGGTGCGATCTTCGGTCAGACTGAAGGTTTGCTAGGCGCAGATCTCGAGCTTCGCGAGTTGCAGCGGTCTGGAAGGATTGGCAGGATCGAAGTCAATACCGAAACGCGTGCAGGAAAGACCACGGGATTGCTGGTGATTCCGTCAAGCCTCGATAAAGCAGAGACCGCGATTATTGCGGCCGCAATGGAAATAATCCAGCGCATTGGCCCATGCAATGCTAAGATCCGCGTGCAGAAGATCGAGGATGTCCGTATTTCCAAACGGTCTTTTGTAATTGAACGCGCAAAGGAGCTCTTGCACACACTCGCTGATGAAGTATTGCCAGATTCTGCAGAGCTTGCCGAGGAAGTCGCTCATTCAGTTCGAGTGATGGAAATAACCGAGTATGGCAAAGAGCGCCTTCCTGCTGGACCGGGACTCGACGAGGCTGAAGAGATTATCATAGTTGAAGGCCGCGCAGATGTCGTGACCATGCTCAAGCACGGTTTCAAGAACATTGTCGCCATGAATGGTTCTTCAGTACCGCAGACTATCATTGACCTGTGCCGCAAGAAGACCGTGACCGCGTTTGTTGACGGCGACCGCGGAGGAGACCTAAACATCCAGGAGCTGCTCCAGGTCTCAGAGATCGATTACGTCACGAAGGCTCCGGACGGGAAAGAAGTCGAGGAACTGACAAAGAAAGAAATTCATAAAGCGCTGCGTTCGCGCATAACTGCAGAACAGGCACGGCTTGAGTTTACTGGCAAGAAGCCATTACCAAGGCCTTCGATGTCTCCACAGCCGAAGCCCCAGTATGGCCTAGTCGAACAAGTGCAAACACAGCGTCCTCCGATGATGTCACGACCCGCCTCACCGCCGATGCTTGCACGACCCGGTGTCGCTCCTCCAATGCAGCGTCCATTGCAAATGCGTCCTCAGGTAAGAACCGCAGCGAGCCGCGGTCCATTAATCGGCGATGAAGAGCGCAAGGCGTTCAAGGCGATGCTGGAAGGCATGATCGGTACACGTGGCGCGTATATTCTGGATCAGAAGCTTAACATTCTTGGAAAGGTTCCGACATCAGAACTGGTGCCAACAGTGAAGAGTTTGACGACAGGCGTGTACGCGATTGTGATGGACGGTTCTGTCGACAAGGAACTTGTCCCGATCGCAGAGCGCATAAACGTGGCGTATATTGTTGCGATGGATTCGAGTGTGAAGGACGCTCGTCTCACGATTCTGACGCCAGAAAATCTGTAATGTTTTTGCATTTGTTTAGCTAATCACTCTCACAGCGCCGCCACCGACCTGCGAGCTGGCAAGGAACGGATACGATTCCACGGCTCTTGGAATACACGTTCGCTTTCACGTACATAGCGAGCGTCGTGGCGGCGCTGCAGAGATCAGGAGCTAAACAAATACATGTTTTTTATTTTAATAGTCTGCCAAGAATTCGTCAGGGTCTGTAGCGTAGCGGAAGACCTGACGATGAATTGGCATAAAGCGTAAGTATTGATTGCGGTTTCTTGTTGTCGGCGCTGTCAAAGAGAAATGGCAGGAAGCACACCGAACGCAACAGTGTCGCCCTCTGGCCACTTTTTGTAAAGCGGTGAGGGTTTGAGCCAACCCGGCGAGCAGCGATGATGTGCTTCCTCTGAACTTTTTCTTTATAGCGTGAGCTATAAAAACTTTCTGGAGATGATTTTTATGACGAGAAATGACACGAGAAATAACTGGATAGATTTTATGTTTGTAACGAAATACAGGTACAATTGCTTCTTGAAGCAGTCGCACATTGATACGTGCACTGCCGCATTTCGAGAACTCGAAGCGTTTGGCTTCGAGTTCGGAACATTAGGGTTTGCAGGTAATCATGTGCATTTCCAAGCGGACGTGCCGAAGAGGTATTCTGTGCAAGTTGCGGAAATAATGATGAAGTCACGAAGCTCCGCTCGGATGTTCGAGAACCATCCTGGCTTCCGCAAGCGCTACCCACGCGGAAGCTTCTGGAGCGGATACGAGCACCACGAATCAATCGGGCGAAAAGACTTCGCCGAGTCCACAGAATACATTCTCGACCAAGAACGCCACCATAACATCAAAGTAATCGATGATCGGCAACAACGATTAAACATTTTTACCGCCGAGCGCGATACGGCAAGTCCCACAAGGGCTTGACGAGAAGCGAAGGCGGAAGGGGGTTATAGGGGGTCGCGACCCCCTATTTCATT
>JACRKM010000109.1 GCA_016219765.1 Candidatus Woesearchaeota archaeon | reverse complement strand
TGTTGATGGCTGACATTCCCCGATGGGGCGTCCCCCTTGTCAGCATCTATACAGTTACTTTCATCCCTCGCAAAAGGGCGGTGGCGGAAATTGTGCTGGTCGTTAAGCTTAAGGTGAAGTTCGTCTAAGCTTTCCACGTACTATTTTTATACTTGACAAGAAAAGCTTTGTTCAAGCCAGCCCCCGCTTCATCTACAAAACAAGAAGATCTTTCGGACTACTCATCTTCTTGCACTGTTTGGTCGATACCCCATCGACGCATATTTACCATCGCATAAATAATATAAACTCACTTTATGGAGGCAATAACCATCAATCATGCGATGTTGCGGGAGTCTTGCGATGTCACCTGTGAAAAAGAATCTTTCAACGATCGTCACTCTCCTTACAGCCTCGTTCTTCGTCGATGGGTGCGTTCCTTATAACGCGATCCGCAGAGAGGTTATGTTGAAGGACTCGCTGCCCTGCAGCGTGTACATCTATCAAAATCCAAGTGCATCTGCGCCAGCATCTGAAAAGCTTGCTGCAGACTTTGTGTGCCACAAAGATACTATGTTCATCGCGGGCACCGCCTACCTTGACTCCTACGGGAACCCGAGCAGATACAAGATCATCGGAGGCGCCATCTCTACGCAGCTTGATGGCGACTGCACCAAGAAGTCCGACGACGATAAGACACAGGAGATCTGCGGAATTCTTAGCGAAGTGAAGTCGCTGTTAAAGAAATAAAGTTTTCAATGAATTGCGGGCATGTAAAATGCTCTCCACACACATTCTACTGCTCTGTAGAAAATCTTAATTAGCCGGCACCGCAAGGCTCGACGCATAAGAGCATAGCTCTTATCATCTCAAGAGCGGGCACGCCTGCGGCGCGCCCACTGCGGCAAGATCAAGATATCGTGTATACGCCATTATGTTTTTCCTTGCGCTCGCTCACCACCACGCCAGGCTCGTGATGAGTATGTGTTGCGTGAGGACCGACGTTCCCCGATGTGCCTTCCCCATAAGGGAGTGCCTCCCTTATTATCGAAAATCAAAGATTTTCGGAACATCCAGACTATCTGGATGCAACCCATCTCAAGACGGGCATGAAGCCCGTCGAATCATAACAAGTCTCATCACTTTCGTCGTCCGATTGGAGCGCAGCTGAAATCGGACTGGAGTTCGAGTGCCAGCGGATCGATGGCCGCTGGGGGCGTCCAACTTGTCGGCGTGTTTGTGTTTGTTTCTATCTCTCGCTGAAAGGCGGTGGTGGTGAGCGTGCCGGTGATATTTTCTACAGAGCCACATTCTACAGAATGTTTATATATTTTCTTCGCTCACGTTCCTTATATGTTCGGTTTCACAAAAGAAGAGGATGCGGTGTTCCGGAGTCTTCGCACGCCTGCAAAGATTCAGGATTTTCTTAATAGTATTCCAATCAACTTCGAGCATGATGGAGAAACAGTTCTTTCTCCCCGCAGAGTCCTGCACGATAGAAAGGCACACTGCATGGAAGGAGCGATGTTTGCTGCGACCGCCTTGCGCTTCCACGGCGACCGGCCGTTCGTGGTCGATCTCACGGCGACTGACGATGACGACGACCATGTGATCGCGGTCTTCAGGCGCCAAGGATGCTGGGGAGCGATCTCGAAAAGCAACCACGCAGTATTAAGGTACCGTGAGCCTATCTACAAAACGATTCGTGAGTTGGTGGTGTCATACTTCCACGAATACTTCATGAATCACAATGGCAAGAAGACGTTGCGGTCGTACTCGCTGCCAGTCGACCTATCACGTTTCGACAAGCAAGGATGGATGACTGCTGACGAGGACCTATGGTACATTGTAGATCATTTGATAGAAGTTCCGCACACACCTATTCTGTCGCGTTCTCAGATTGCATCGCTGCGCCGTGCGGAGCCGATTGAAAGAAAGGCAGGCAATATTCTGGAGTGGAAAAAGAAATGAATGATGAGAAGAATGATGAAAAAAGAATGACTGGGGCTGCGAGGATTTGAACCCCGATCGGACGCACCCCAAGCGCCAGTGATAGCCAAGTTACACTACAGCCCCGAACTGTCCCCTTTTCTATTCTAGAAACCGAATCTCTTTAAAAAGCCTTGCATGAAACGTATTTGTTTAGCTCCTGATTTCTACAGCGCCGCCACGACGCTCGCTATGTATGTGAAAGCGGACTATGTTTTCCAAGAGCTGTGGAATCGTATCCATTCCTCGCCAGCTCGCAGGTCGGTGGCGGCGCTGTAAGAGGGACGGGCTAAACAAATACCATGAAACTTTTCAATAGTTGTACTGCCGTTGAGCATAATCATATGCGCCTTCTTTTGCAACCAGCGTTTCTTCTAGTTTTATTTTGATACCTTTAGATTCAAACCAGGGAGTGACTGTGGGCGCTATTACTTCTGAGATACCGCGTGGATATTGTTTTCTGCTGTACTTGGCTTGCATGTTCGGCCCTGCGCCCGAGACATTCCACGCCACACGGAATTCCACATAAAGTCTTCTTTGCAATTCAATAAAATCGCGGTCATCAAAATTTCCATAAAACCCTGCACGAGCTCTGCGAGGCTGATGGAATATGTCGCCCCACGCCAATTCAAGAAATCTGTCTGTATTGTTCGTGACGATCGCTGCAGTGGCTGCTGATATCATGCCCATTTGTTTTACAAAATCTTTTACAGCTACGGAGCTCCTAAGAATCTCTCTGCCTGCCCGAGTACCTCCTGTTTTTTGGTAAGAAGAAAAACCGATGGCCAACCCCAGATCTTCTGGAACATCATAAAAATCAACTAATGGCTTGCCTGTGTACGGTGCATAAGGCACTATAATGTTGAGCCTTCCATTGGTTGATGCAGCCACATTGTCCTTGTGTTGGCCTGGTTCGCCTCTTGCACTTGCAATGATGACTTCATTCCTGTTTAATCTTATTCCATAAATAACTGCTGCAGCCATGATTGCTCCAACAGCCTCTGCACCTGAACGGCCTAAACCCCCGATCGGATAACCATCATCTTTATAGTGCAAATGTGCGCCATCATTTATTTTGTATTCTTTGAGAAATTGCTCTAATGCTTGCTTTCCTGCATATCCAAGACTCCTATTTTGAGGCGCTTGGAAGGGGCTTTCTGTTTCTAATTCGATTCTGCTTTTGCCAGGCAGCCTCGTATAAGTTACTTGAAGCTGCGGCTTCCCAAGTGCAAGAGACCAGATATCATAACCCAATCCTATATTTGCAGAAGACGATGGAACAAAAAGTTTTACTTGATCCATTATATCAATGCTTAATATCAATGCTTAATTCATCATTCTCGTATACGAGTCCACAAATGCCCACACTTGATCGGAAAGCGGCTTGACTTGATTGAGCACATCTGCGCCATGATTTTCTTTGAGTTCTGATTCAGCATACGCGCGTCCATGCTTTGTCATGAACATATGCTCATTGTCGCCAGCGTCCTTGAGCACCTGGCAGCGGTCAAGGAATTGAAGAATGCGATTAAGCGCAATCGACGGTTTCCTTGAGACCGGATCGGGCTGTGTCGCAAATAATCCCTGGAGTGGCCGATGATTGCTCGAGACGTGCTTGAATCCGCGCGCGAGAGCATCTTTGTTGAAGTACGCTGTACCGGTCTTCTGAAGAAGCACTGCAAGGACGACCTCTTGAAGCGTCATATTCTGGATGGTGGTAGAAAGTTGCATAACCGGCCTTTTTCTATGCTAATTTTGTGCAGATGCCTTGGTGTACTTGCTTAAATAATTTTCGCATTTGAGTATTTGAATACTGGGATTATATTTATGAGCATTATGTGGTGAAAACTCGCAGGCATTATAAAATCCAGTCATTTTCCACTGGTCTTCGACCAGTGGTCATTCCTGAGTCAAAAGCTCGCTTTGTATACATGAATACTATTTTTGTCCGGTGGTGGTCGCGAGCTTTTGACTTTCTTAATACAACAAAGAAAAATATAAGAATAACTTCATGATTCGCATCTAAAAACACTGGCGGGTGGCTCACAGAAAAGAGTCTGGAAAAGAAGCCAGAAAAGAGGCAGCAGTTTGGAGAATCTTCGCATCGGCATTGTTGGAAACATTGGCGTGGGCAAATCTACGCTGATCGAAGCGGCAACAAAGCCGCCGTTGGATAAAGTTCTCCTGAATTGTTTTCCTGATGCTCGCGGCAAGGAAAAAGTTCATGTCTTTCCCGAAGAATTCAATCCGCGCGTGTTTGACGAATTCTATAAAGATCCTGTGAAGAATGCGTTCATGGCGCAGATCGAGTTTTTCAATGGCCGGCTTGCGCGCGAAAAAAAAATCAACGAGTGCATCGGCATCATTCTGGAAGATCGGGTTCTTGCTGAAGACTACTACATTTTTGGGCAGGCGCAGCGGGTCTTGGGAAACATGAGTGCTGCGGAGTTTCTTGCATACGAACGCAATTATCGTTTGATGACGGAAAAAACGCGATGTCCCGACCTGGTCGTATATCTTCGTGCAGATGTAGCCACGCTTCTCAAAAGGATAGAGACGCGTGGAAGGGAAAGCGAAAAGAGCATTCCACCAGCGTATTTGGCAACACTCAATACATTGTATGAAGAATTTGTTTCGCGCCATCTGCCGTGCCCTGTTCTTACGATCGACGGAAATGATGAACGTTCTTTGGAGGAGTTCTTGGAGAGAACGGTGTGGGCAATCGCAGAGGAAGTCAAGGGGATTGATCTTCGCGTCACGACCCCCGGCATCAGTGAGTGGGTGCTTCTGCCAGAGACTGCCGCGACGCTTCGCGCAATCGATGCAGAGCGCCGGCTGGAAGATTATCTCAAGCAGCACCCGAGTCTCATCACAATCGCGGGCAATGTGGGTCTTGGAAAGTCGACGCTTGCCGCGGTCATGCAGCGAAGCCTGCGCATCAACGGAATCTATGAGAATCCTGAGGAGAATCCGCTGCTTGAGAAGTTTTTGGCAGACAAGGCGCAGCACTGTTTTGATCTGCAGTTGCATTTCTTGGAGATGCGGTCAGCACAGCGTCGACTAGGAAAACAGGGCGATGCGAGCTATGTAAAAGATCGTTCGCTTCCAGAAGATCTTCTTGTATTCTGCCATCAGTTTAAGGAAGACAATTACCTTACCGCAAGCCAGCTTGATTTGTTGACGATTGCTTTCAGAACCGCTGCCGCCTCACTGCCACCTGCTGATTTAATGATTGTCTTGCAGGGCTCTCCTGATCTTGCGTGGAAGCGCATCCAGCAGCGCGGGCGCGAAATGGAAGTGGAAGGCGGCTGGAGCAAACGTGAGATACAATCGCTCGCAAGATGGTATGCTTCTTATCCCGAAGATGTGCGAAAGTTCGGGTTTCACAACGGACCGGTTCTCGAGCTCAACGTTGGACAGCTTGATCTGACGAACCGCGTGCACACGGGCTACATCTTTGAGAAGGTGTACGAGGCACTTTCTTCTTCGCGTTGAAGCGCATCATGTCAGCCCGAATGATTCTGTGAATTCTTTCATACGGCGGTATTCCTGCAGGAATTTCAAGCCTTGTTCAGTGATGAGAATATACGCGCCATATTTGCTTTTCTCTTCACGCACCATTTGCTTTTCAACGAGCTCTTCAAGCGATTGCCTCATCTTTTGATGTGACAGGTTTGATTTGTACAAGAGATGTGTAGGCTTGATTTTGCCGTTCTTGTCCTGAATTGCCTGGAGCATGTCGTGAATGATCTCCAGTTTGGATCTGCGCACGTTCATTTTTTAAGGATCACCACGTGATTAAGCAGCAAAAGCAAGAATCCGAAGAACTGGGAGACCTCCCCCAATACGTAGAGTTCATTCGTGACCGGTATGAACAGAAAGAAGAATTGGCTTAAAAGCAGCAGAAAGAATGATAATGCAACAATCTCTGAAGCGGGCGTTTTCTTTTTCTGGTAGTTATGCATGAAGTGCCAGAAGATTATTATCAGGAATAGCGCTGCAATGAAATGGAAAATAAGGAAGACGCTGTGGCTAAAGAAGGTCGCCACGAATAACAGGACAGCGATGATGATGTTCGCTCTGCGGTCCGGAATGTCGACTGCGATATTGAATAGGCAGAGGAGTCCCAGCAAAAAAAGGAATCTGTGCAAGAAGTATCCTGCAGCATAGATGAAAAATGTGAGAGGAACTGATGCGGTGAGAGATGATACGATCTCAAAATAGATTTGCAGATTGGTGGTAATCTTAATGAACAGCGCCAAAAAGAGAAAGAAAAATCCGTACGCCATGATGTGGTATTTCTTCTGTTCTGTAATGCGAAAAAGGCGGTAGCTATAATAGGAAATGACAAATGCGATAATCAAAGAAACGAACTCGAACAGAGCGTCAAACCCCTGGAACCAGGGCGGGCTGAAAACGAAAGTTGCCATCGTATAATAAATGAAAAGAGCGTTTATAAACTTTGCGAATCATTATTATGGGGAAACGGGCGTAAAAAAGCAGATGAAAAATCAGATGAGAAAATGAGAAAGATTCGCATTATTGCAGTTGGAAAAATCAAGGAACAGTATCTTCGTGAAGCTATCGCCGAATACAAAAAACGGTTGGGGCGGTTTTGTAACTTGCAGGAGATCGAGTTGAAAGAGGCGAGAATCGACGAACACAACTCTGATGTTGCAAAGGACGAAGAAGGCAAGAATATTCTTTATCACATCGGTGATTATGAGATCGTGATTGTTCTTGACAGGCAAGGGAAAGAACTTTCGTCTGAAGATTTTGCCGCGGCGATAAGAAAGTACAATGAAGAGTATGATGTAACATTTGTGATCGGGGGACCGGCTGGAATGTCGCGAGATGTGCTGCGGCGAGCAAATCTTGTCGTTTCATTTTCGCAGCTCACACTGACACATCAGATGATGCGCTTATTCTTAATTGAACAGGTCTATCGTGCATATGCAATCATGAATAATCTGCCATATCATAAGTAGAGAATAATAAGCAGAGAATAAATCGGATATCATATATTTCAATACCGCTCCATTTCCCAGGGGGTTGGTGCGAAATTATTTACTTTTGCACCGCAGGCATGTTTAACACCGCCGCCTTTCTGCGAGAGATATACAAAAACTTATACGCGCCGACAAGGGGGTCGTCCCATCCGGGGAATGTCGGCCATCATGGAATACAGTACACATCACGAGCTTGGCGCGGCGTTAAACAAGCGAAACGTAGTGTAGCGGTGCCTGCGGTGCAGTAGCATTCGCGGATTTTCGCACCAACCCCCATTTCACAGCAACATTTAAATAAGGCAAACCAGCAATATTCAACATAGATAAAAATAGATAAAAAAAGAGGCGCCGATTGAATTCTGTTACTGTTGCAAAAAAGGGAAGTGTGGCCATTGTTACCCTGAACAGGCCAGACAAACTGAATGCTTTGAACACGAAATTATTGCGTTCCCTAAAGCGTACGCTGTTTCTCTTAAATTGCGACAAGAAAGTCAAGGCAATAATCCTAACGGGAGCAGGAAAAGCGTTCAGTGCAGGTGCAGACATTTCTGAGATGTATGGATTCTCATTTCGTGATGCATACGAGTTCTCAAAACTCGGACAGGCAATTGGTTGGTTGCTTAAGATGTCTGAAAAAATCACTATTGCAGCGATCAATGGGTACGCGATAGGCGGCGGGCTTGAGATCGCTCTCGCGGCAGACCTGCGCGTATGCAAAAATGATGCAAAACTCGGTCTGCCGGAAGCAAAAATTGGCCTAATTCCCGGCTTCGGAGGAACGCAAGCGTTGCAGGAAGTGGCCGGGCCCGCAGACGCCAAAAAGATGGTCGAGCAAGGTATGATTTTAGACGCGAAAGATGCTCACAAATTGGGAGTGGCTGACGTTCTAACAAAGCATGATCCGGTGCAGGAATCGCTAAAGCTGCTCAAGAAAGTAAAAACGAAAGATGCTGTGGACGCGCTCTCTTGTTCGCGGCGTTCCACGCGGAGGTCACCGGACCTTCCACGCAATCATATCGATGAACGGTCTCGTTTCGCCGGCAAGTTTGAACTGCAAAAAACAAAACTGCTGATGAAAAGATTTCTAGAAGAGCGCAAAATCAAAATAGCACGTGATGTAGCGGAGAAACAATAGCAAGAATGAAAATAGCAAAAAAGATAGCAAGAAAGGAAATGGTTTGTAAAACGGTAAGAATATGAATTCTGTCGTTATTGCTTCAGCATGCCGAACTCCTACCGGAAAATATCTAAAGTCTCTCTCCCCATATTCGGCTACAGATCTTGGTGCAATTGTCATAAAGGAAGCGATAAACCGCAGCAAAGTTTCTTTAAAAGAAGTAGATGAGGTCATCATGGGCAATGTGTTGTCTGCGGGTCTTGGCCAAAACCCCGCTCATCGCGCGTCGCTTGCCGCGGGACTTCCCGACAAAGTTCATGGATTCACCGTGAATAAAGTATGCGGTTCAGGATTAAAGTCAGTTATTCTGGGTGTGCAGTCGATCATGTGCGGCGATAATAAAATTGTGGTGTGCGGCGGAATGGAGAGCATGAGTAACGCTCCATTCTTGTCAAGGGAGTACCGCAGGCAAAAGAAAATCAACGAAGCGATGCTGGTCGATTCGATGATCTATGATGGTCTTTTTGACTGCTTCTACAACAAACACATGGGGCAACTGGCGGAACGCATCGTGAGAAAGTACGGCATTGCTCGCGAAGACCAGGATTTGTTTGCGCTTGCAAGCCATCAAAAGGCGATTTTTGCGATACAGCATGGGCTTTTCAGAAAAGAGATTGTCCCTGTTGGCAAGGTGAATGAGGATGAAGGGCCCCGGCGTGATACTTCCTTTGAGAAATTGAGTGCGTTGCGGCCCGCATTTGTCAAGGGAGGCACCATCACTGCAGGAAACGCATCTGGCCTCAACGACGGCGCTTCGGCAGTTGTTCTCATGAGTGAAAACGAAGCGCATGCAAAAGGAATAAAGCCTCTTGCCAGGGTCACCGGCTGGTCTGTGTCGGCACTCGATCCGCAATGGTTCAGTCTTTCCACTGTCGATGCAGTGAACAAGCTGCTGAAACAACAGAAGATGATCGTCGATGACTATGATATTATTGAGCTTAACGAAGCATTTGCCGCACAATCAATCACAGTGATGCAGAAGCTTAAAATCAATCCTGAAAAACTCAACGTGCATGGTGGAGCGATAGCGCTTGGCCATCCGATCGGAGCCAGCGGTGCCCGCATTCTTGTAACGCTGCTGCACTCGCTTGAACGCTATCGGAAGAAACGCGGGCTTGCAACACTGTGCATCGGTGGCGGTCAGGGGATTGCGATGAGCGTTGAACGGATATGATGCATATACTACAGTAAGTAAATGACAGTAAGTAAATAATTCGTGTTGTTGTATTGACGTAGAAAAAGTTAATATAGCGAGAATTCCTATTTCCCTGCATGACAGAACTTTCCGATATTGTAAAGAATGAAGGAATCACCTTTCACAGCAAGGGAAGACAACTTGATGCGCGATTGCAGGATTACGGCGAATATGACTGGAATCTTGTACGCTATCTGATAAGCCAGGCTGACTCGTACATGCTAGTGCGCGGCGACAGGCTTGAAGAGTTTCTTCGCACACCGAGGAACCTGAATCTCATGACAAACTTTCTTGTGCAGTTGCTCTCAGCAGGGCATGATATGAGCTTCCATGTCGACACCGACATTGAGAGAATCGCTACCTCATACCCTAAGCAGCCGGAAGACGCGATTGTTAATCTACTTGGCCAGCGTATCGCTACGATGTCGTGGCTTTCTGATAAGACCGAATTTGAACGAATGTGGAATTTTTCGTTGTGTGAAGCGATCGGCGGATGGATTGGCTACCCTGGCTACGAATGGCCGCTCAATGCTGAAGCGTTCGAGGAAGAGTCAGCGAATCATGCGACGATGTTTATGATAGGGACGCAGCAGCAGCTGCAGCGATACAAGACGTGGGCAAACAAATATCCGGATTTTGCAAAGCAAATCAATGAAAACCTTGCAAGGTTTGGCCAGACGCTGAACTGATCAATGGATGCGCTGATCAATAAATTTTGCGGCGATGCAGCTCTTCTTCAACAATCGGAACGTCGGTTGGCTTTCCAAGATCCAGCCAGAATCCCTCGATCGTGAGCACGCGCACAGGTCGGACGTGAGCAAGTGCTGTGACAGCATCAGTGAGATAGTATTCTCCACTGGCTTGTCTGGAAATATTCTTCAGGTGCGTGAAAATATCATTCGTGAAGAAATATACGCCGGTGTTGATCAGGTCACCAATGAACTGTTTTGGTTTTTCCACAACATGTTTCAGTAACCCATTCTCTACTTGAAGGACTCCATAATGCTCAGGATGCTCATGCCGCAGGCCAAGGAGTTGTGGGCGGGCCGCATCACCTATAACTCGTTTGATGTCTGCGATTGAAACAAGATTATCCCCCGGGCAAACAAGAAAATTCCCGCGTCCCACAAATGAAGCAGCGCATTTAAGCGCGTGCCCTGTGCCGAGTGGTTGGTCTTGATGAATCAAGGTCGCCTGTATATTGAACTGGCTGAGAAACTTTTCGATCTGGTCCTGTTTGTAGCTTACGACGATTCCTAAGTCGGTGACGCCGGCTTTTTGCAGCGTGTCGATCACGTACCACAGGAATGGTTTACCGTTTACAGGAATCAGGACTTTATTCGTATGCTCAGTCAGTGGAAGCATCCGTGTTCCTTTCCCTGCTGCAAAGATGACTGCTTTCATTCCAATCACAATTGGATTCTACATTTAGATTTAGAAAAAAAGAAACAAGACCCTTTCTATTTAAAGCTAACTAAAGCTAACTGCAGAGGTATTTTGCATTCAATTTAGAAGTGGCTCGGCCGGGCGTTTATTTACTTCCAGTACGCTTGTGATGCTGCGCATAATGCCTTCTGCATTTCCTGCGCTTTTTTCTTCTGCTGCAGCAGGGTAGTTTCGTAAACTCGCAGGCGTGAAAGCCCAAATGGTGAAGTGACTTTTCTGTCAATACCCTGCCTGTATAATTCTGCCTCAAGGCTATCGACGCTTTCAAAGTAACGTGCAATTGACCGGTACACTGCTTGTATGGCGACTTCCCGATGGTTATGATCATTTCGTCCTCTAAGCACTGTATGCTCCTGGATGACAAGCTCGTCGAGATATCCACGGACAAATGATGCCTGCATATAGCATTCGCCGGGAAAAAGTGTGAATTGCTTCATAGGGGACACTGTGACGTGCTGTTGCGAAAGGCATTCAAACAAGTACACGACAGTTGGATTCTTAAGAGTGGGCAGTTTGCACTTATTGTTTCCACAGAACATGCTGAACAAACTCATGGCTAAATACCTTTATGACACACAATCGTCGAAATGATTCAATAGGATAATGTGATAGGAAAAGCTATTGGAAAAACTGTTTATGGCGTTTGCTGGAGTGAAAATACCTTATATGGTCTTCTTCTAACATTACATCTTGTGTTGTTACATCTTGTGTTTTTGGCTTCTTTTCAACGTGTTTGTCGGTCACCTGTTTCTCTACTGTAGGCTTCTGGTGTTCAATTACATATATTCCAGTTGTAGATTCCGATTGTGCAGAGGCAGATGCGGGAGCAGAGGCCGCTGCGTAAACGACTTCAATAAGATCTGGCCTGCTTTCCCGCCCACAACCGTCGTCGAGGTATGCGGGCGCCGCAGCATTTGTGCTGTAGGCAGCGGATGATTCGTACACAACTTCAACAGCCGCTTGTTCTGCTGATTGCTTTTGCACGACATTTTGCATGACAACTTCTATGTTCTGCACTTCTGCAGCCTGCGCTTGTGCAGTCTGCACTTCTGTCTGCACTTCTACTTTCTGCGATTGTTCTTCCTGCAGTTGTTGCTTCGCCAGAATGTGGATGCTTGCTTGTGTTTGTGTTAGCGATTTCCCGTCGCTTGCAAAAACAGTGATCGTGTAATCTCCTGCGTCACCCGCGTATGTCTGCCACGCGCCATCCATGCCTGTCGGCCCTTCAATGCTGAATGTAATTGGATCATCGTCTGCGTCTGTGATGCTTGGCCGCACTACAATAAGTTCACCTTCATATGCGGTCGCATCATTTACAGTTATTGTTGGCGGATGATTCTTTGATTTGACGACTACCTGCTGCACCGCAGAAGCGGTGGCATTGTGCGCATCCGTGCATGTTACTTGCACAAGATAATTTCCTGCGTCCCCTGCCTTGCTTTCGTACACAGGAAAGTGGAGTTCAGTGCTGACAGTAATGGATACATCGTCGCCATCAGGATCGATGCATGTTGGCTTAAAGACGGCGCTTTTGCCTTCTTCAAGCAATAGATCATCGACTCCGAAAAGCGTTGGTGCACGATTGATGAATTGAGAAGGAACTGCAGTTGGCTGTGGTGCGGTTGGTTGTGGTACGACATCGATACAGAACGTTATAGTATCGGTAAGCGCACCGTCGGATAACTTGATTCCCGTTGTGTACCTTCCCGCATCTCCGATGCGTGTCTGCCACAACCCGAATGGCGAGAGAGGCGGAGCATATTCCCACAAGAGCTCTCCTGCAGGCCCGATATCGCCGTCAGGGTCGAAACCTTCTGCTCGCAGGCGAAGAACGTTTCCTTCAAGAACGGTAAAGGGACAAACGGCTCCAGCAGCTCCGGCGTTGTTTGGCTCGATTACCTGCTCTGGTGATTGACTACTGGGCAAACTACTGGACAATTGACTGCTGGACGAAGATGAAGAAAATAAGGACAGGGAAGATGAGGATGAAGAAGCGGTTTGCGCGCGTACGCCAACGATGACTGACATTCCGACTGCTGCCAGGATGATTATGAATGATACAAAAATTCGTGCAAGAGCACGTTTTCGTCCTGCATACTGCAGTTGAAACATGAAAATAAACCCCCAACAATACAATGATTTCCCGACGTCTGTAAGCTTAAATGCATCTTAAGACCTCTTTGAAACAAATGAAAAAGATTTGAAAATTTGATGAATAAAAGAAAAGATTTTAACAAAAATAAAAATCACATAAAAATTACATAAAAATCACAAAAGATTTGCTCACTCGTGCACGTAGACCTTGGTGATCTTTGGCGGGCGGTTTGTGTTGAGCACGGTTACCTTAACGGTGCGGCTAACTGGTTCTGACTTGCCATCAGTCGCGCTTACCGTGACTTCGTATGTTCCAGCATCATCGTAGCCTGTCTTCTTGGAAGCCGTGGTCATCCATCCACTGTATGATACAGTCACTTTATCGCCATCCGAATCGCTTGTAACTGGCTTGAGCGTAACTGTTTCACCTTCATTGACTGTCACGTCAGCAGTTAATTTGAGTGTCGGTGCACGGTTGGTAGCGACGACAGTTACGAGGAATTCTTTCTGCGTAGTTGTTTTGCCGTCGTTTGCAGTGACAGTGACAGGATAGACTCCTGCATCGCCCTTCTTGGTCTGCCACTTACGGTCGGTTCCTACGGGCTCGGAGATTTCAATCGTCACTTTGTCCCCGTCGCCATCCGCAACGCCCACGGGCAATGTTACCA
>JACRKM010000104.1 GCA_016219765.1 Candidatus Woesearchaeota archaeon | reverse complement strand
CGACGCTCGCCATTTTCAGTCTTATTTACTTGATATGATCTTGTTTTTTGTGACAAATCATTCCTGCGCCGCCCGACATCCTCAAAATCATTCCGTATGATGTGATTATAACGCGGGTGACCGCAGCGAAGCGAAGGTCGCCCGATCTTGCCAGCGTAGATTTACGCTGCAGGAAAACCTGTCTGGCGGCGACGGACTGCGTAGGACATCTGACAGGGTTCCCCTCAAAATAGACACGTCAGGTATATTTCGTGGGTGACCTCGCAGCAGCGAGCGTCGCCTGATCTTGCCAGCGTAGATTTACGCTGCGGGGTGTCAGATGTCCCAGGAATAATCATGAGAGAGTCAAACGCTTCTCATCACACTAACAAGCAAGACATTCACACATCAAATGGTGGCGGCGCTGTGAAATAATCGCCAAGTGATTGACCAAGCGCGGCGGGATAGGCCGACACTGGAATAGCTGCCAAATATTCAAAATATTGCAATATTTATTGAAATGAGAAAAATAATCACAATGAAGTTTATTAATCCACAAAATACGTGCTATTTTTATTATGGACTCGGGAGTCTTTAAAAAAACAGTAATAAAAACAGTAATATATACTATAGGAATCGGCACAGCAGCGGCTATCGGCGCGTTAGTAGGCATGAAGATTGCTCTATACAAAGAACCAACGGCAATTGAACCTGAAAATCACAATATTCCAGTACTGGGCGCTTTGTTCTCATACATGGATGATAAAGAATTGAAAGCGTACACTGAGCAGTTTAAAGCCTCCATGAACGTAGGGGGCGGACAGCGTTTTACTGATCTGCAGATTCGTCGGTTCTATCAATTGAAGTTGAGCCCGGACGAAGTGCTTCATTTTCATGACACCGAAAAGCCGAACGCTCTTTTAATCTATCCCTCTGCTGATGGCAATGGTGCGTTTTATGATGTGTCGTCACAGAAGTTTCTTGCAAACGTCAAAGAAAAATATGATGTGGGTGTGCTGGTGGCCACGGTTGAACAGGAAGTGTACGCCGCGATCGATGAAATTCCCACCATCGAGTTATTGGTGCTGTCAGGCCACGGCACTAAGGACTCGCTCAGGCTTGGAGAGCGCAATCCTGCGGAACAGAAACATGCAAACTACCGTAACGAAGAGTTCATGATTGATCTGTATGACTGGAAATTGCTGAAACATCTCGACAAACTTTCACCAAATGCGACCATTTTCCTGAATTCCTGCTCAACAGCTACTGGTGGCAAAGAAGCAGATAATCTTGCCAATTTCGTAAGCTTTGCTGCAAGCAGAAGAAAAGTGATCGCCTCAAAGGAAGATTTTAAAACTCAAGAAATAAATGTCGTCTCGAGATACCCATTGGAACTCAAGATTGAGGTGGACGGCAAAGACGCGACTTATTATAGTAAATGAATTCTCATACAAAATTCATTCACTAGACAGGCTTCTTGTATACTTTGAGGCAGCGATCGTTGTTTTTAAGCCTTGTAAGGGTTGAATCTGATTGAACCCTTCGAAACATTTATGAATAACCGTTCCTAAAATACATTAATTACCTATTTATTGATACGATTTAGTGCCGTTTATTGGAGTTGAAAATATGAAGATTGAGGTGAACGCAATGAAAAGAATTATGGCATTATTCTTTGTTCTGGCCCTCATTGTTGCAGCAGTTCCTGCAGCACTTGGAGAGGACACGCCAAAGGCGGTTTCTGCCAAAGAAACTGATGATAGCGCCTGTCGCGATTCAGACAGCGGCAAGGATTTCTGGAATCACGGAGTGACAAAGACTCTGCAAGATTCCAAAGAGGATTATTGTGATGGAAACATTCTCTTTGAGTATAGTTGTGATGCTGGCCAGATTCAGTTGACAAGATACAAGTGTGAAGTAGGCTGCCGTGAAGGAAAGTGTGTCAGAGCCCCTTCAGCGGAACCTGTAAATGTTAAACCAGAAGCTGTTAGGCCAGAAGTAAGGCCTGTTCCAAGGTCTGTAACGGCCAAGACTGTCCCGCCCAGTGAAGACAATTCAGAAAAGAGTCTGCTGGAGCGGATTCTCAAACTTGAACGAAGGGTTAACGAACTTGAAGCGCTCGTCCAAAAGTTGTCGGGTTGCTGCGAGCGTCCACAGCCAGTTCCAGTTCCAGCACCGGTTGATTCTTGCACAGAGCGCTGTGGAGAAGTAAAAACCGGATGTTATGGTACGTGCAAAGAGAAAGCGAAAGGCGACGACAAATCTCTGCGTGCCTGCGAAGCACGATGTGCGCCCGAAGTCGAAAGCTGTTACAAGAAGTGCCGCCCAGAAAAAGAGCAGCCAAAAGAAGAGCCACGCCCACTTCCGCCAACACAGGAATTTCCGTGCGCTGAGCGTTGTGCTAAGACAGCCGCTAATTGTAAAGATGACTGTCGTCAGCAGTATGTAGACCTCCAGAAGGAAGCGAATGACGAGTTTCCGCGCAAAATGGGCCTTTGCTACCAGGAACGCTGTGAGCCGAAGATGAAAGAATGCTTACGCGGATGCGAAGGGCAAGAAGGCGAGACAGGCACGGCTACAAGGATATTAAGGGATAGGGCTCTACCATCAGAAGCAGGAGAGCCGACTGTAGCTGAAGCTTCCGCAGGCGAAGAGCCTCAAGCTGATGAATCTGAACAAGAAGCCGCCATGAAGCGCCGCAGAAGCTTCTTTGAATGGCTCTTCGGAAAGTAAGCCATCTTTCTTTTTTAATTTTTTATTCTCTTTTCTCTTTATTCTTTTTTATTCTCTTTATTCTCCTGTTTCATAGAGCTGCTTCGACTGCTTGATTTGAGTGAATTGATTTTTGAATTAATGTGTAAAGGTTTAGCTGGTTCAGCTCGACTAACATACACGCCGTTAAGTTCTTTTCCAGTTACGAGCGAAGCTGAGTTCTGGAAAACTGCGTCGCAGAGTAATTTTTGGGCTTTCTATAGAATGAGCGAATGCGATACATCTAGAACAATAATCGAGGCGAGAAAACCCGACTAAAGCGGCTTGTTTGCAAGTTCGATTAAAACAGCTATAACTGCATTATTTCTAGGTCGTGCCCATCGGAACTGCATTGAAAAAATCTTCGACGG
>JACRKM010000108.1 GCA_016219765.1 Candidatus Woesearchaeota archaeon | reverse complement strand
CCGCGAGTGGATTTGTGAGCATATCATCGGGCATGAAGACCTCGGCAGTCTCGATAAGATGGTTTGCAGTAACAAGATACGTGTATTCTGCATTCTGCGCATATGCAAACGCCGTTCCTGCCTGATTCCGCACTGTGGGCTTTTTAGAACCAGCAGAAGCAGAGGCACCGGATGGCAACAGCGGGACATACTCCGTGGATACCTTCAGGCAATGCACCGACTTCATGATATCTTCAAGAGAATCGTAGGCGCGCATATTGCCGCGTACAGCAGAATCACCCAGCGCCGCGCCACACCCCCCCGATCCTGCTGCAGAGAGACCGACAAGTGCCGCCAATGCCACTATTGATGTGTGTTTTTTGATCACGCTCATCAACTCCTTTTTAATCACTGCTTCACTACAAAGAATCGTCGGCCAAAATCAGCTCTTCTTTAGGGGACAATGAACATCGCATTCGTGTTTCCCGCGACTCATTAAATTCCTTGTCCCATGCCCGTAAAATTTACCGTACCAATGAACTTGTAGCCTCTGCACGAGTATACTGCGAATTTACCGCAACAAACCTTTTATGATTTATCTGATCGGTAACAAAATCTTCAATGAAAAGAACAACAAACATACAAGCGTGAGCGGAGTGCAAAAGAAATACGCGGTATTTATTTAGCTCTTATGCACACAGCGCCGCCAGCCACCTTCTGTTGTGATTTGCATGGTGCAGTCATGCTTTTTGTGAATGAATTGGATTTTAATGCAAGCGGGTTATCCAAAACTCTTTGTGCCTGTAAAACTCAGACAAAAATATTACGAAGCTATTGATCTTCATAACGTAAAAAACGTTAAAGAATATTGTGAGAAGATGTTTGAGGTATTTGTAGAACAGTTTAAACTGTAGTGTTGTCCACATTATAAGATTGACCCTCTTATTTGTGGACAATAATATAACCGTGTTAACTTTACCCGACTTTAAGTCGGAGTATTACGTGACTTTGGAAGAGGCGGATAAAGAGAATTTCAGAGTATATGTCGCTCGAATGTTGCGGTTAATTATCGGCCAAGTCAGAAGTTACGGGCACAAAGAAAAGAAAGAAGAATACTATAAGTTCAACTGTGCCCATACATTACAGTAGTACTTTATCTCAGATCCAAGTCAGCGAGCAACAGCAAGAAATCGCGCAAGCAACAAAGCGTATATCATTATCGTCGTTCTGACTCTTTCTTTACGCAATCATTAAGCGCTTGCCTGCCCTTCGCCTTGAGAAACTCTGCAGGAAGAGCCTCCTCATAGAAATGTCCGGGCGTCGGCATGATCATCTGATGCCCTGCCTGTGTCCGTGGAACGGAATACGCATACATCTTCTCTGTCGGCGTTACGCCCTGCAATGTTGCCAGCCGATATGCGATGCCGATTTTATTGTCGGCGCGCTTGAATACCTTGACGTAGTTTTCATGCGTGTGGCCTGCAAGTGCAACATCAGCATCCGCACTGCGCGCCGCACCCACAAGACCTGAAAACCCGGTACCCTTCGGATCGTGCTGGATAAGCAAGTTAATGGGCCCAAAGAGCGGCTTTCCATCCACATCAACGCCATAATCAGGAATCTGGCCAATCCTCGCAACGCTGTAGCCGCCGATGAATGCACGCCGCCCCTTCTGCGGGTCAGCAAGATGATAGTCCGGAACGCCAACTTCAAACACCATATCTTTGTGCCGCTGCATAAAGTAGTCAGACTCGCGAAATCCAAGATCCCTAAGCACGTTATCAGCGTGATTACCTGGAACCGACACGTGAACGTACTTGAGCGAACTCGTCGCAAGATTCCGAGACAGGAATTCATCATAATAATTCGCTACACGATCAAGATTGTTGCGCATGCTCTCCTGATGCCCTTGCATAGAGTCATTCGTCACCTTCAAGATACCCTTGACGACCGCTTCGAGATTCGTGCCAGACTTTAGAAGTCCTGTAAGCAGCGAAATATTCTCGCCCAGCACCTCCTGAGGACTGCGGCGAACAGCATAACGATCATTCCATTTTCTTGAATTTGCCTCTGACGTGTCGCCGCCGCTGATGAATCCTCTCGGCACAGCAGGTTTGCCGCGGAACGTCGTCGGATTTTTCAGTAGATCATCATAATGCGCAACAAGCCCGTCACGCACCATTGGATCCTCTTCAGGAGAACCGATGTGTTCATCAGAACTTGCTACAATAATACTATAATCAGCAGGCTCAACAAGAGCTTTTCCGCTCGCGAACAAATCATACTCTATCCACTCAGTGCCAAGAACTCCCTCCTTATTGCGGCGAAGCACAGTAAGTCCTGAAACTGAATCGTTCTTTGCACGATCAATGACGTGATGCTTACGCGAACTGGTCGGCTTGCTCGCGCTGAAACGCAATGGGTGCTGCCCTTGAACGATCTCGGAAATCTTGCGCTGGTCTTCAAAAGGCATTGCCACTACAAATGTGACAGTCGAAGGAGCAGTGACAGGATCATAGCTTGCATTATTCTTGAAATTCGTCTCTTCCGGATGATCGAATAATTTCTGCAGCTGTTTAAATCCAATGCCGGCGTGCCCGCTTTCCACCACCGCATGAACACCCTTCTTTTCCACGAGTTCACGCAGCCTTCCATGCATTGACTTGACGAGACGGTGATCATGCGCCTTGAGAGGCATCCACGTGCTATTCCGTGAGTGCGCATAATCGATTCGCAGGCCGTTGAATTCAAGGATGCCCGCACTCTTCACTAATGTAACCCCGAAGGAATCACACAACTTCTGGTACCGATCGTATAATTCGCCAACAAACTCTGCCGTCACCTGCTGGTGCATCGGCCGAACCTTTTTTTCACGATACAGTCTCTGCTCCTGGTACGCATCAGTAAGCTGCTCGTCGATACTTGAGATCTTCTTCTTCAACTGGTCAACCTGTCTTGAACTGCCTGCATCTTTAGCGCGTTCAGATGCCTGCACATGCGCATCCTTTGCCGCGCGCTTCTCATTCTTGAGCTCTTGGATCCTGTGCCTTATCTCTCCTTGTTTGCGAATCAATTTCTCATTAAGAATCGCTGAAGCAGTAAAACCAAGATCATCTGAATCCACACTTAATACAACTTGTGAAGCCTGCGGTACTTTCTCCCGAAGCTCCTGCAATCGTTTCTCTAAAATCTTAAACTGCTTTTTCATCATGTAATCATATTGCTCGTTATTGTGAACCTGCTCATTTTCCGCCATCGCCTCATCACGCGTCTTGTGCCAGTACGTGAGCTCCTCATTCAGGTACTCCGGACGATCAAGTCTTGTAAGCGCGCCATCGATCACGATCCCTGACACCAAAGGATCCTTTGCGATGAACCCAAGAAGATTCCTGTATGCCACATCGTTAAACATGAATGAATCGTAGGCAACTTCACTCAAGAAGTACACCGATGCCTCTTTGGTTTTAGCAACTGCCGGCTGTTCTGCGGTGGGTTGTTCTACGGTATAAAGGGCTCCTTTGCCGTCTCCTTTCTTACCGACTTTATACCCTTCCCTATAAAGAAGATTCACGACTTTATCAAGCGTGAGTCCCTTTTGCAGTGTTGCAGCCTTCTTCTCGAATTCTGACTTTGAGAAATATCCCTCGGAAAGGGCGCTGGCGATTCTCTGGGCAAGCACGCCACGTTCATCATCAGTTGTTGCATCCTTTCTGCTCTTGCCGGTTCGCGGTTGTTTCTTGCTTGCCATAGACACCTCCTAATTCATCCTTCTGCATATGATCCGCCAGGGATGTCGCAAAGGACATCCTGTGCGGATTGGGCAGGCATTGCACCCAGTCACTGTCGGTGGATCGCTGTAGGAACGGATGCAAACTGCCTTCTGCCCATGATCATAATATCAACATAATATCAATATATCAATACATCATTCACAGCGTCATCGATACTCGCGTGCGCTCGATCCGCCCGTTGCGTCGATTTTTCATCGACGGGCGGTTTGCATCACGGGACGAATATGAATGAAATCGCGGTCAACAGAATATCAGACGAGGAACCCAACATACCCCAAAGAGAAGGGCTGCTCTTTGTTACAAGAAAATTTTTTGCTTTGGCCGTGTACACTATCGTTAACCTCTTATCGTTATAGTATGACATAATTATTATTTAAACATTGCTTTATACTCAAACCGAAAATGATCAAAAATGCAAAAAAACACCGCGCCGACAGACCGCACGAAATTTATTCGTGCGGATCGCGCTAAAAACGCAACGTGGGCGCTCCATGAAACATCACTATCGCGGAGTAGTTTCTCATCGGACGATCGTTTTATCATTTTCCCTATATTTATATTTGTTTAGCTCTTATACTCACAGCGCCGCCACGACGCTCGCTATGTATGCGAAAACGGAATGAGTATTCCAAGAGCTGTGGAATCGTATGCGTTTTCGTTCAGCTCGCAGGTCGGTGGCGGCGCTGTGAGAGGAACGGGGCTAAACAAATACTTTTTTCATATATTTCTTAGACCCATTTCTTCTGCTCAGTGGCCGCTGGTTCTTGCGTATCTGTCGATTGCTGAATCTCCCTGCTCTTCAGATGCTGATCTCGATAGTAATTCCAAAAATCATCTATCTGCGCCTTATATTTTACCACGGCACGCGTGATTCCCTCTTCTAACTCCCCATGCTCAAGCCCGTTGATTGCCTTAAGATACGGCTGCGCGTTGACGTGCAAGCCGAGGCGTTTACGAACATCGCCCGTCATGTACCGAGCGAATCCTTGATTAATAGAACAATTATGAAATTCAACATAGTACTGAAAGTGCTGTACATTATACGATCCAGGACTGCTGAGCCGCATATGCGCGATCGACAGCAACACTGTAGTGCCTATCAAATCGACGAGTGTGTCCCCATCAAGCGTTAGCACAACATTCTTAGCAGGAGCTGTATTCGCTTGAGCAGCACCAGCCTCTTTGGCAGGCCGCCCGAACAAGATTCCTAGTAACCCTCTTCGTTTTTTCGCCACAACCTGCTCCGCACACTCCCACCCGCGCGCCAGTTTATATTTTGTTCATATTTTGTTCACTGAATCAGGATGATCTTGCTTTTATATTCGCCGCTTCAATCTCCTCTAAGGTCGGCATCGCTCCAAAATGCGCAATATATTGACTCTCAATGCGCTTTTTCGGCATGTCATCAGCAGCACACGGCATATTCAACTGATACTTGAAAATCTCTGCTGCTTCACAGTACTTGTTTGCTGCTGCTGAAATCTCGTGCCGCTCTACACATTCGTCGCCTTCCATAATCAACAACGCACACCGCTCTACCATCTTTTGCTCGTACTCTGCCCGACGCAAATCCTTCACGCGCCGCTCACAATACCCATCAAGTTTATTATACAATTCTTTGACAGAGGAATATTGATTATCTCCAAAACTCTGGCGCATATCTTTTCTCATCTCCTGAATCTTTGGAATGCTGCTCTGCCCTTCGAGCTCATGACAAAAAACAAACGCGGCAAAAACCAGATCACGATGCGCAAAAATGTTGCAGTCGTGCTGCGCAACACGCCGAACAGTCTCTTGCATGTGGGGAAGACCTATTTTTTCAAACAAGTACCCTGCAAGCCAATAATTCTCGACGCTCGCCTGCTCGTTTCCATTCTGCAAAAAATGTTCAGCACTGACAAGCAGGTCTTGCGCTACAACCTTGACGATTTCAGTTTCGTTTAGGTCGTTGTTTACACCAGCACAGATCCAGTCGAGCGTGCCCATCAGCATCTTTGTTGAATATAGCAACCGATCAGCAATCTCCATTTTTACCACCCGTTATTTTTATAGCCAGTTATTTCTGGTTGTAACTTTCTATATATTTGTTTAGCTGTTCTCTGTTCATTTGCTGTTCTCTGTTCATTTACACTTTTCACGACCAGCACCGCTCAGACGCTCTGCGCGCATCTTCGCTCATTTTCCGCCACAGCCAGCTCGTGCATTAATACTGCGTAGTTATAGCCGACGTTCCCCGATGTGCCTACCCCATAAGGGAGTGCCTCCCTTATCAACCCACCT
>JACRKM010000106.1 GCA_016219765.1 Candidatus Woesearchaeota archaeon | reverse complement strand
TGGCGGTTTCTTGGATGTAGCCGGATGGATTAGGGATTCGACGTCTGCTCGTATTCATTAATGATAGACCTGGTGTGCTTGCGGATATTCTTAACCTTTTAGCGCTGCATCGTGTCAATGTACATTCGGTGAATACGAAGTCAAAGAAAAAGAAGATTATTCTGAATTTCAAAATAGATGTTGGCGAGGGTGCACAGCTTGATCCGTTGGTTGCGTTGATCCGTTCGATTCCTGATGTGACTGATGCACGCTTCGCCGCGTAAAGTTTAAATACAATTAGTCAGAACCAGGATCTGGTGATCGTGTGATTTCAAGAAAAACTGCAGGCGAGCCTCAGCCTACTACTGACAGTGTTAAAAGGCTAAAGTTTCCAACAAAGAGCATTCTCATTAGCAGACTTCCTCGTCAAGGCAACAATGAATACAAGTCAGTATCGATTAAGCTTTTTAACGTGAATGACCCGCATAAGACGCTTGAGGAACCAGCGCAGACGCTTGAATTTCACAATATCGAGAAGGTCCGCATCCGCCGCATGAATGTCTCGTATTTCACTGAAGGGAATGACCTCATAGTGAATCATCTTGAAGAGGTATATCTCGTGTATAACGGGACAACGCTGATTGTCCGCGGATATCAGGGGTTGAACTTGCCTCAATAGCAGCAAAGACGTTCCTTTCTTTCTTCTACGCTTCTGTAAGAAAGTGCCACACAAAAAATAAGCCCAGTGCTAGCCCTGCAAGAATAGTTGTTACGATGACGTACTTGGTCTCTTTTTGTACATCTGCTTTGTCAGTTAGGACTTTGGACAGCAACAAATAGAGGAGCACGAAGAGGCTAATTGATATTATTCCCTTCGACACCCAATGATGGCCTGAAAGATTTGTAAGGATTGTCTTGAAAGGTTTTGAGAGCTCTGCAATAATTGTAATAAATGTTACAGAAGTGAGCGTTCCGACGGTTGCGCGTGAAAGTGCTGTAATGTTGATGTTCATGCGATCTTGCCCTCAAGTGCTGCTCGTGCTCCGGTTGATATGATATATCCCATCCCCGCCATTAATAATCCTACGATAACGATGAGTGCGCACAATAACAGAACCGATGTTCTTGCACCAGCATCTTTGATCAGGTTGTTTTTGTAGCGATATACAAGTCCTGTTGTAAGGGCAGATAGAAATGGCAAGAAGAGAAACACATGCTCCTTCACTTCCATCACGACTCCATGCGCCCATGGTGCGGGGCCTGATTTAATGACGGGTTTGACAGCGGGCCCGTAATATGTCACGTAGTAGTAGCCTCCGGCAACCCACGACGCGAGAAAGAAGAGCGTGCCGAGCGCCGCAGCAATCTTGGCGCGTTTTATGCGTGGTTCTGTAGGGTTGAGCAGTTCGACAAAGACCCACAGAAACGCGAGCACTCCAAGCTCTCCAATGGCTGCGTGGATTCCGATAAGCGGATGGACCATACGGGAAAAAAACCCCTGTATCTTAAATAATTTACGTAACCGCAGACTTACTTAACCATAAACTAACGAGGTTCGTTGATCTTGGTTAGTTGATCTTGCGAGCATGGACCGTTTGAGTCTTCGTTGCAGTGCGTGATGGACGCTGCGCGGAAAACTTGCTTGGCAATGAACTTGGTGTAAGCGTTTGCGCAGCCGTCATTTTTTCTTAGTGGTTGCCTGCGGGGCTGCTTGGCGACTTCGTAGCGTGAGCGGCATCCGTGGTTTGTCGAACTTGGATCGTGTGTGGTCGATTCATTATCGTGGGCTTTGCACCGGGTCTGCCTTTCTTATTGTATGACCCTGAAAGTTGCAGGAGTGTCGCAACGCCGAATGCGATAATGAGACCACGCCAGATGCTCCAACGCTCGTGAAATATCATTGTAAGTACAAAAAAATCAACTACAGATAGACAGCAGGAGACAAAAAATCCGTGTATTCTGCTTCGTGTGGCGAATTGATAAATGCCCATCTTCGTTACATGAATTCTCGTGGTATAAAAATGTGTCCGTTGATGCAGAAGAGATGTATGAAGAAATTCCTAATGCTGAGCTTGATTTTGTACCTCAGGGAAAGCATTTCGTGAACTTGACATCGCCAAAATTGGTAGACAAGTTCATCCTTCATTTCTTAAGAGCGCACTCGCTGCTTCCTGGCGCATAGATGCCCGCAGTGTCTTATCGCTTAATGCCCTCCCAGTCCTGATGCTCGTGCGGCACAATTATGCTGCTGTCTAAGTAGAGTTTATATCCTGCTTTTTTTGCGTCAGTGCAAAAATACATATCGTCGCAGGCTTTTTTGTTTGGATCGTAGTGAAAGGTGATTGTCTCCAGCGCTTCTTTAGCGATGAGAGCGCAGCCGAGACCCATTGCACCGATCTCGATGAGACCTTTGTTAAGCACGTCTTTTGGATTTGCCCGCTTTACTTTCCCTGACTCGGCTGCGAGATATATCAGTGGCACATTGATCGCCCTTTCCTCTGTTCGTCCTGTTTTCTTCGACTCTAAGTTCACGAGTACATTATTGCCGTAGTACGCAGTCACGATGGGTTTGTGGTGGGACAGTAGTCGTTTGAGTGTGTCTTTTGGGATGAATAAATCGATCTCTAACGACAGGAAGTAATCGTAGTTTCCTGCAAGCGCCCGCTCGCGCAATATATTTCGTGATCGAACGATTCGTTCTCGTGCTGTTTCAGCATAGCCGATGCGTTCAATAGAAACACCACGTGCTCGTAATTCATTGAAAAAAACATCATCAGCTGAATTGTCCACAAGCAAGAGATCAAAATTCTTGTAATCAAGATTATTTACCGCTCGAAGATACCTATCAATACAATATCGATAACGGTCTGATACCGGGCACCCGATAAGTACTTTTGGTTCAGCCATGGCAAATAAGAATTCATATCGCCGTTAAAAAACTTTTCAAAAATCCAGCATTTCTTCAAAAAGAAGATGCAAATCCGATAATTCTTCAGTGAAGATGTAAAGTTTTAGATTTTGTTGAAGTTTGTTCAGAAATTGTACTACTAAGCACATGAAAAGAAACACGATACCTACCAGAATGTTCCTTGAGTTTTTGCTCGCAATGCTGCTCGGCATTTGTGCTGGCATTATCACCGGCTTGCTTCCAGGCGTCCATATTAACCTCGTGAGTTTGTTATTGCTTTCCGCCGCTCCTGTGCTTTTACAATACGTAAATGTTGTCTCGCTGTGCGTGTTCATCGTCTCGATGGCAGTAATGCATTCATTCTTGGACGTTGTGCCGTCGATTTTGCTTGGGGCTCCTGATAATGAAGCGAGTGCTATGCTCTTGCCTGGCCACCGGATGCTTCTGCAAGGGCGAGGTTTTCATGCGATCAAACTGACGTTGATTGGCAGCTTGTTTTGTCTTCTTATTACAATAGCGCTTCTTCCCTTTCTCCTCATATTGATCGCATACATCAACGAGCCATTGAATGCATGGATGGGAATTATTCTACTGGCGCTGGTTGTGTTTTTGCTCTTGCGTGATGCTCGTCGGTGGCAGAACTTGCTTGTGTTTTCATTGAGCGGCGTCCTTGGCCTGATCGTTCTGAATATGCCGATGCTGAAAGATCCGCTCTTTCCGCTATTGTCTGGATTATTCGGAGTGAGTGCGCTGATAGCCGGTATGCAGTCAAAAGTAAAGATTCCTAGGCAAAAAAAGGAGGAACAACAGGCCTCGATGAAGAAAGGAGTAATAGCCAAGGCGCTGCTTGGTGGGAGCTTTGCAGGAGTGATGACCGCATTTTTTCCCGGAGTCGGGCCTGCGCAGGGTGCAGCACTGTCCACCACCTTTCTCAGGAATCTTGGTGACGAAGGATATTTGATTCTTGTCGGCGGGATTGGCACAGTGAATTTTGTGATGTCCCTTGTGACCTTGTTTGCGATTGAGAAGGCACGAAATGGTGCAGTGTTGGTGATTATGCAGCTGGTTGGGCAAACATCAGAAGACGTTCTCTTTGTGTTGCTGGCAGTGGCTGTTTTTGTGGCTGGCACAGGAATGGTCTCATCATTGTGGATCTCGCGTGTCTTCGCTGAGTGGATTGTGCGAGTGGATTATGCAGCGATGAGCGCGATCGTCGTTTGCTTTGTAACGTTTCTTGTGTTTGTGATGACGGGCTGGATCGGCCTTCTTGTTCTTGCAGTCTCAACAAGTTTAGGTCTTCTTATAGGCGCATGGGGCGTTGCAAGAAGCCACGCGATGGGGTGCTTGATTTTGCCTGTGCTGCTGTATTTTCTGCTTTGACAGATAAATTCAGACAGCGTTTAAAAGTGTCGCCATCCGAGGTTGGTGCGAAATTCCCTTGCTTCGCCGCCGCCACGCTCACCGCCACCGCCTTTTCGCGAGAGATGGACAATTACTCATTCATACCGACAAGGGGGATGCCCCATCGGGGAATGTCGGTCCTCCATGAGCACAGCCATATCACGAGCCTGGCGTGGCGGTGAGCGAGCGACGCGTCGAGCATCGCGGTGGCGGCGGCAAGATAAGTAATAGCAATTATTTTCGCACAAACCCTCATCCGGCTTGTTTGCAAGTTCGATTAAAACAGCTATAACTGCATTATTTCTAGGTCGTGCCCATCGGAACTGCATTGAAAAAATCTTCGACGGGGAAAAATAACACTCCTTCACGTTCTCATCTTCAGCATAATAGACTGACC
>JACRKM010000103.1 GCA_016219765.1 Candidatus Woesearchaeota archaeon | reverse complement strand
CTCAAGAGAGCATCACGTCAATAACATTTATATAACCACACCGCGATTATTTTGGCATGGTTGATCGAAGAGGTGAAGCCGCGCCAGTCGTGGTTGGCCGTGCGCCTGCGGACGTAGAGAAATTTGGTCTGAAGGGCGCAATTCTTTTGGGAAAGATGTACGCAGAGACTGCTGAAAAGCTCGTTCTTGGGAATAAAATCTATCTGGATGTTGCTGGAGCGCACTGTGTATTGATCTGTGGAAAGCGCGGCGGTGGCAAGAGCTACACAATGGGAGTGATCGCTGAAGGTTTCAGTTTGCTTGATGAGGAAGTGCGGAATAACCTGAGCATCATTTTGCTTGACACGATGGGAATTTATTGGACAATGGGCCATGCAAACCAAAAAGAGAAGGACCTCCTTGAACCATACGGGATGACTCCGCGTCCTGTTGAGGTCAAGATCTACACGCCAGAGAAGTATTACTATGAATACAAGAAGAAAGGCATCAGGACGGATGTTCCTTTTAGCATCGAGGCGCACGTATTTACTCCTGACGATTGGATAATGGCATTTCATCAGGGGAAATATTCAGAAAATGGTCTGTATATCTCGAAGATCGTGACGGAAATCAAGGAGAGCAAAAAGAAGTTCACTGTTCAGGATATGCTTAAGTTCGTCGATGCCGATAAAGAGACAGATAAAGTGACAAAAGCCGCTGTCAAAAATATGTTCGAAACAGCGGAAGGCTGGGGTGTTTTTTCTGACCATGGAACGCCGATTGAAGACTTGGCTAAGGGCGGGCAGATTTCTGTTCTCGACGTGAGTTGTTACGTGACGATGCCTGGTGGGTGGGATGTTAAGTCATTGGTTGTGGGTGTTGTTGCACGGCATCTTTTCATGTCCCGCATGCAGTTGCGCAAGGTTGAAGAAGTTCAAGAAATTACGTACGTTGAAACATACTTTACGGAAACAGCAGAAGCAGTGGCGCGTAAGCAGGAGATGCCGCTCGTTTGGCTTGTAATTGATGAAGCGCACGAGTTCTTGCCAAAGGACGATAAAGACAACAGTGCAGCGACGCAGCCGATGATAACCATTATGCGTGAAGGAAGACAGCCGGGAATTTCTTTGATTCTTTCAACGCAGCAGCCAGGCAAGATCCATACCGACGTCATGACGCAGGCCGATATTGTCATCTCTCACCGGATTACTGCGCGGATAGATGTGCAGGCGCTGGGATTGCTCGCGCACAGCTACATGGAGCACGGCATTGAGCGCGCGATGAATAATTTACCACGCGATAAGGGAACCGCTGTGCTTTTTGATGATGCCAATGAAAAAATCTATCAGATCCGTGTCCGTCCAAGGCTTACATGGCACGGCGGTTCAAGTCCAACGGCAGTAAAAGAGTAGAGTAAAAGAGCAGACTTGATTTCTTCAGCCGTCAAAGAATGAGTGGAACGACCGGCTAACTACTTTGAGCTTCCGCACAGCAGTTTGATCGTGAATGAACCGACGACAAGAATAAAGACAGTGCCGATCACTTTCGGGTGGAATATCGTGCGGCCGACGTTTGCATTGAAATCCCCTGTACTGGTGGTCGTGTTTCCTCCCGCGGTGGCGATAGTAGTGGTCGCTGCTCCAGAGAATGGAAGCAGTGATGCGCCATAAACGCTGGAGATAGCGCCAATAAAAATGATAATTCCAATAACAAGTAAGAACCAGTGGATCGTCCCCCACGAACTCATTGTCTCGGCGATGCTTTTGTCTGAGACACCGAGAAACTTGAAGCCCAAAAGAATCAGCAGGATGAATATGAAGATCAGTACAAACCATGGCGCCATGATGCCAATGACTTGCACTACACCTGGTGAGAAGAGCATCAAGAGTGCAATGCTGATCGCAATGAGAGAATGAATGCCTTTGTTTTCTCCGAACATTTTGCTTTGTTGCAGAAGTGCGAAGACGGTTACGAAAACGAGAAGGACAGGAAAGATAACACTGAAGTGCTGGAGAAGTCCGACTTCAAGAAATGTTGCCATGGTGCGTCTTTAGGATACAATCGTCGTGTGATAAATGATGTGATTCGTGTTATATGGTGCAATAAATGGTAAATGGTGCGATAAATAATGAAATTAGATAAAATTATTATTTGCCGCCGAAGAGCCCTTTGAATCCTTCAAGGACCTTGCTTGGTTCCGTCGCTTTCTGTCCTGGTTCTTTGGTTATGAACCAGATGATGAGTGCAAATACGCCGACGACCAGCAGCATCGCTTGCGTGTCAGGATTATCAAGCCAGTACAGCCAGTATGGGAGGTACAAAAACCAGCCTGCTGACCGCCCGAAAATATATAAGACAAGCAGGAATGCAAGCATCGCAACCCATCCTGATGCTGTGCTTCCCCATGTCGGTTTTCCGCCAAACAGGCCGACTAGCAGGAGAACCATGACAATCGCGACAAGAACAACCGCCACATTTGGAAGCGCCTTGTTTATGATAAGGACCACATCCGTGTTGGCAGGATATAATCCAACAACGTGCGGAATAACGACTGCTAGCGCCATCACGAGTGCAATCATGACATTGAATGGCTTGTCCCTTGGCGCCTCTCCTAATGGGTGCACTTTTTGTAGAATTGCAAAAACGACAGTGAAGATGAGAATGAACGGCAAAAGAACGTCAGTGAGCCCCATAGCTTGGAGCTGAACAATGACCTGTTGAAACGTCACCATGATTCTAACCTCCTTTTTACCTTCCTTTTTACGAGTTTGATGCGTTCAGGTATTTAATAGTTCTTATTTTTAATTGTTATTACTTCGGTATTGTGTAATCGTATTTTTGTTATTTTTACGCCTTTGAAGGCCTATTATCTTTGGTGATAAACCACATAAACCCGACAATGATTCCCATTAGGATAATGGAGCCCACCAAGGTGCTGTCATAATATTTGACAAGGAAATTGAACATTGCATCAAGCCAGCCGAGCGCATACAAAAAGATGAGCACGATGCCGACGAACATGATGGCCATAAAGACGTGTTTATAAAACCCCTCGAGGAAGATTCCTTCTTTGGTTTCTTTCATGAATGATCCAATAAGGATCAAAAAGCACACAGAGAGCATGAGGAGAAGAACCATGTTCGCCATTGTTTGATTTATTATTGCGACAAGGCGTGATGATGCAACAACAAGGAATGCGATGACGAAAGCGGCCATGGAGTTGAGATTTTTCTTCGTGTATTCCCCGTCCTTTGTTTTTTCTGTGCCAAAGACGCGTGTTTTTTCAAGAATGGCAAAAACTATGGTAAAGACTAAGAGAAAGGGCAAGACAACATCGTAGACTCCGATACGGGCAAAAAACTCTAGGATGTCTCTAAATGTGGATACCATGTCGTCGATTACTGCAAAATCCATATATAAATCTTTCGTACAAAATGGTCATCAGGAAACCCTTGTTTTCTTGTCGGGGATGGCTAAGATTGGTGTTTTTAGTTTGATTGTGTCGTCGATGTAGGTTGGTGTGTTTTTTCATATTATTTTCACCTTCTAAAACCCCAGAATTACGAGTCTATCGAGG
>JACRKM010000102.1 GCA_016219765.1 Candidatus Woesearchaeota archaeon | reverse complement strand
TAGCTAAACAAATACGTTCTTTCTTCTTATCAATCGCATTGAGAATGCTTCTCTCAATTTTAGAATCGGCTGCAACTGCATTCAATTGCTTGTACGCTTCCTCTGCTTCAGGAGAAAGAATTACTTTAACAGGTTTCAAAGTTCAACCCTCTCGCGATTGCTTTTTTCATGTTTACATTCGTATTATGAATCCAGGTAATTCCTTTTAGAGTTACTGCAATCTTGTTGCTCTTTTCAAGATAATCAAGAATGATCATTAACGTAGTATGATTTACTTGTCTTGGGAGTTTTCTCTTTAACTCAGCGATTGTAATAACACTTTCGTTCATATTTTTTAGGACGTCTTCTACCATCAGAACTGTATTCAATGTCGGCGAATGTTCAAGTGTTTGCATTTCAATCACCATTTATTATTAACTAATAACTATTATGTACTAATTTGTATATAAATGTTGCTATTTTTGGCGGCTCATTTTTACTTTCTCAGCCCTTCAGGCTTCGAATCGCTCCAAGTAAATTCTGTGCAGAATTATTCTATAACTCTTTTCTTGCAGAATCCCTCATCAGCATCTGCACTTCCTGGTACGAAAGCTCCCGCATCTTGCCTGGCTTAATATTTCCAAGCGATAATTTTCCGATGTGTGTTCGTATCAATCGTCGCACGCCGTAGCCGAGTGCATTGAACACACGGATAACTATGCGGTTGCGGCCTTCATGGATTACGACTTCGACTTCTTTTCCGTCAGGAGATCGCGTGCGTGCTTTTGCAGGAGCAGTCATTCCATCTTCGAGCTGAACTCCTCTCTCTATCTTTGCGAGATTTTCCTTTGAGATCGCTTTATCGAGAAACGCGCAGTATGTTTTCTTTGTCTCATAGCGCGGGTGCATGATCCTGTTTGCGAAGTCTCCGTCATTTGTAAGAAGAAGCAGTCCTTCGGTCTTAAAATCGAGACGGCCTACTGGAATGAGCCGTTCGCCGGACTTGATGTAATGAAAGATGGTCTTGCGTCCGGCTGGATCGTCAAGCGTCGTCAGGCAATCCCCCGGCTTATAGAATGCGTAGTACAATCTTTTCTGCAATTGCAGCGGTCTTCCTTCAACGATGATGCGGTCGCGAAGAACGTCTGCTTTTGACCCAATCGCGATGACTTGTCCATTTACTTTCACACGCCCCTGTTGGATCAATTCCTCTGCCCTGCGCCGCGACATCAAACCCGCGTTGGCAATAATCTTCTGGACGCGTTCAAGTACCATTGCTGCATCAGCGTTTTCTTGCGCTATCTTTAATGATGTGCTCTAACTGAACCGGATTTTGTCGGGTGGCGGCAGGGCGCAGTACGCGCGCTTAGGCGCTGGTCCTGGATTGAGGATCGCGTCATCAACATGGCCTCTTAACGTTATGGCGAGCTTTTCTCCGGCGGACGTCACATCATCGATGCGCCAGCCAAGAGCGTCAACGAACGATGATGGAAATGAATACGCAAGTGAGATGAATTCTTCTGCTGTATGGATGTTTCTCTCGCACAGGAAATCAACAATGTCTTTTGGAACGTACGGTTTGCTGCCTGATACTTCTGCGCAGAAATCGCCCACCGCGGAATGTGCAGTAGTCAAGCTTTGCTCAATCACCAATGTTTCAAGTTTTTTCTCAATCATGAGATCACCTTGTGATAAACTCGTTTAATTCTTTTATAAATATACCTTTTTAAAAATAAAGAAATTGCCTAAAAAGTCGCTATCCCAGCCGGGGCAGAGCCCGGGGTATTACGCGACTTTTTTCGCTTCGCGACCGGCAATTTCGAATTTCAATTTGGGTGGTTCAAACCGCAGCAGAGCTGCGGGGTATCAAACCCAAATTGAAATGACGCCAAGATTACAAAGATTACTTGCGCCAGTGAAGCACAGTATATAAGGAGTCACGCCTCCGGAGTCGCACTTGACCGTTCATAAATTCGCCGTTTTTTGCCCTCTTTTTGTCTAAAAAGCTCAATTTAACCGTTTCTGTTCTTCATGCGGCGGGCAGGTTAAGGCCGTCCCTCCAAGCCCTCAAAGCATACCTGTTCTTTCTCGTTTAATCCAAGCTAAACAGGAGGAAAATTAGTTCTCCTTGTCGTCGACAGGCCGATCTTGAAAAGGAATAAATAAAACAGTTATGGTGCTATAAGGAGCAGTTTAAACAGTTCTGGCCAGATTATCTCCTATTATTACGTGATCGAATCAATAAAGGCCTATTATTACCTGATAGATTCATCAAGAGGCTATTCTTTCTTGAGATAATCAGAAAGGGGCTCTTTAAACGCCTCTGAATTGCGAGAAAACGCGATAAGTTTATATAGTAGTTCGAAAATACGGTGAAATCACAAGCGATTGCGGAAATGCCCTTGAAAACAAGGAATTTCCAAAAGAAGCCTGAAATATCAAAGTGTTTGATTTTAGTTCAAAACAAAAACAGCCGGTATATAAAGGAATGGAACAAGAAATGTTCAAAGAAATCGTCATGAATCGACTCAGTGCATTTGCAGAAGCCCATCGCTCACTTATCAAGATGGGCCTAATTTGGGGTGCGCTCCTTGTACTAACAAGCGTTTTTCTGTACTCCTATGGCATTAACCCTGCTGCAATCCTATTCGTAATAATCGCGATCCTGTCGATGACAGGTATGCGGTATGTGCCGTGGCTCGGTATCGAGTTGTGTTTTTTCTTTACTGTTTACTGCTCTATGGTATTTGGGATCATTCCTGGAATTATTGTAGGAAAGGTTTCAAACATCGTGGGGATCACACTTGCAGGGCAGGTCGACCAGAACATCTTTTACGATTTCGCAGCGTTTTTCGCTGTTGCAATAATCGCATCTATGTTTCCGATCCAGAACCTTCGCATCGTGGCGTTCGCGCTCCTTGCTCTGTATCATATCGGCTATGTGTCATTCAACAAGCTTGTCGGCTCCTGGGATTCGCAGAACCTGCTATACGCGATCACAAACATCGCGTTCAATGCATTCGTCATCTTCTTCCTCTCTGATGAGATGATCTCGCTTGCTGCGGTGTTGAAGTAAATTGTTTTTTATTGATTATCTTCTTGTGCTGTAATTCTCTTCAAGAAACAAGATTAGAGAAAGATATTTGTGCATTTACTTGTCCACAGAAGCGTCTATAGTCACTTTAACTCAATTGTTTCTTCTCTTTTCCTTTGGGCAGGAAATTTCCTTTAGAAACTATGCTTCGTCTAAGATTATTCTCAATATCTTCTCTTGTTCTCTTGGCAATATTTCCTCCTTTAGCAGCTGAATCTTTAGATTCGACAAATCCTTGCGAGTTTGTTTCTCGTGTTATGTCTGTCGTCGCTTTTTCGCCGATCATCGTGAGGATAAGTTCCCAGTCAGTCATATGATCTCTAAGATTCTGATTGTTCACGGTTGGGTTCATACCCCGCAGCTCTGCTGCGGTAAACACTACCCAACGTGAACACCAAAAACACAACCGCTTTGTGGATGTATATCATCTATTGGTGACATACCACACAGCTTGCTGCGGTTGGGTTTTTGATTCTTTTTCTGCAATTGTTTGAATTCTTTGTATTCACCGACTGTTTTTCCAAAAGTTGCCTTGCTGATTTCGTTTGTTAGTATAGAGAATTCTTTTTCTGTCTTGACATCTCTGTTTTTCCATTCATCTGTCAATTCTTGCCTGATAGCGATTCCTCGAATTCTTTTGTCTATCCATTGTTTTGGATAGCCTTTTAGTTCATAATACTGTTTTACTCTGTCCTGGGCCAACTCAGGATTTTCAATCTCATCTATGCGTTCATTTGCTAGTTGTGCCAGCCATTGCTTGAAAGGTTCAGCTTTCTTCGAAGGAATTGATTGTATGAGCCGAAAGGCATTTTTCGTGTTTACACAGTCAGTATATCTCAGCTTTCCGTCTTCAGCAGGCAATTTCAAACCGTTACAAATTGTAACGAGTTGAGGTTCTCTGTGTTTGAGCACCCTCCAATAGGTCGCAGGATTAGGACTTTCACTTAGGACGCCAACAATATCTACTATAGAGTAAAACCATTCATCCTCGTGCCAGGCTCTCCTTATCTTATTGTCCTGAAATACAACAAGCGCTTTGTCCTTGTCAGCAGCAGCCATATTCGAATGAGAAAAACATCCGAGCTTATAAACTTCACGCGGCCTTGTCCAGTGCGTGTGACACTTCACCAAACCACATCTAGAATTCCACGTCTACAAACTCCCTCTTGATCTTATGCACGCACACGTCGGTGCGCGCTGCCAGCTCATAATCCTGCGACGCCTTACGGATCTGCCCAAAGAGATCTATCGCCTGGCGGAAGATCCTGATTAGATCCCCTTCAAGGAGATTTGTGTGCTCTAAGAGTTCAGAGAATTGGCACGCATCCACCCATCTGCGGCAGATGAATGCCAGTTTCTTGACGACTAGTTTGTCCATGTTCTTGGAAGCGTATGGGTTTCTTGAGATGAATGACATCAGCCGCTCTGTGTTCGCTTTTTTTGGCTGCTGCTTGAACATATCACTTTTCTTCTCTTCATACATGATTGAGCACACGAGCAGCACGAGTTCGAAATCGTCAAGTTGCTTCCATACGCCGTCGTAGAAAAGTTCTGTCACAAGCACCTCATTGCTGTAGATGTGGCTTGCGAATTCTCCTTTGAGTGTGAGTTTCTTGTCGTTCGTGAGAAATCCCAGCTTGATGAGGAGCTTCTCTTTCTTCACGAACGCTGCCTTGGTCAGGGCTATAGCGCGTTGTGAATGTTTCTGGAAGCAGCCGAAGTTGCTCTTGAGCAGCACGTCGATCTGCTCTTGCGTGTTGTTCTTTCGCATGTTGAGGACAGAGTTGAAGCTCATGCGAAACTGTGATATTATCGGGTCCTTGTCTTCGCCGGTGAGAGCTTCGATGCGGCCCACATCCACATGCCGCCTATCGACCAGAGCCACAGCCCACCCTTCTGTGTCGATTCCGCGTCTTCCTGCGCGGCCTGCGAGCTGGAAATATTCTTTGGAGTGCAGATAACGGAATGTCCTTCCGTCAAACTTCTCAAGCGAGTCGAAACCCACGACCTTTGCTGGCATGTTGATCCCGACAGCGAAGGTCTCTGTCGCGTACAGGACTTTCACCAGCCCCTGTTCAAAAAGGTGCTCGACGATCTCCTTTAGCTGCGGCAGCAGTCCCGCGTGATGGATGCCGACGCCCCTATTGAGGACCTGGAGAAGCAGCCGTGTGGTGTTCATCGTGCGTATCTGTTCTGCGTTCTCTGTCTGAGAGAGCCTTTGTCGAATGTAGTTGCTCACTTTGATCTCTTCATCTTTTGTGAGCAGGCTGTAGCGCGACGCCAGCTCTTTCGCATTTTTTTCTGTTGCCGCGCGTGAGAATATGAAGTATATGCAGGGTACTTTCTTCTGCTTCCATAATTCAGATATCAGGTCGAAATGCTTCGGGCCTGGAGGCAGTTCAGTCCGTCTAGAAGTCCTGCGATGGAAATACTCATAGCTAGGATACTTGTCAAGCTCCAGGGATTTTTTCATCTCTTTTATGTCGGTCATCCCCAGATGCTTGTCGAATAGAAAGTGCTTTAGCGGCACAGCGCGTTTTCCATAGGTCACCACATCTACCGGGTGCTGCTTAATCTTCGCTATCCAGTCGGCGAACTCCTGCGCGTTCGGGATCGTCGCCGACAGGCAGAGAAATCTTACGTGCGGCGGCGTGAAGATGATGCTTTCTTCCCAGACGGTTCCGCGTTCGATATCGCTGATGTAGTGGATCTCGTCAAAGATGATGTATGAAAGGTGTTCGATGCTCTCGTCTTTTGTCATGAGCATGTTACGGTAAATCTCAGTTGTCATGACCAGGATTGGCGCGCTTGAGTTGATGACGATATCTCCAGTCATGATGCCAACCATCTCTTCACCGTATTCTTCCTTGAACTGCTTGAATTTCTGGTTCGAGAGCGCCTTGATTGGAGCGGTATAGATGACCCGCTTCTGTTGCTTGACATCCGTGTCGATGATGTAGTCTGCGATGAGGGTCTTGCCCGTGCCGGTGGCGGCGCTCACGACGACCGAATGGTTGTTCATGATCGAGTTGATCGCGTCGATCTGGAACTGGTCGAGGGTGTAGTTCTTGTACATGACCGGCTGCTTCACGATCGGTGTGTCGATATGCGGGCGATTCCATGCTGGCGTGCCGCGCGAATAAGAAGGTCCGTTCTCAGAATGTCCTTTGTCTTCAGGACGTTCTTTATCTTTGCCATCATCTGCTTGATGATTATTGCTTTGGCGCTGATCTTCGTCGTTCCGATGATTATTTCCCATAGACACTGTACGGCAACTTTTTTCTATTTAAAACTATGGATGACCTTATCAATATATTTTCTATCCGAGAGTCATGAAAACCGGTTTATATCATAACTGCACGAACGGGCTGTGGCGGAAAATCACGACAAACGCACAATAATCACACTGAAAATAATTTATGCGTTTGTTATGGTCAAAAACGAGTTTTTGACTCAGAGAATTTCACCCGTTTTGAACGGGGAAATTTTAGCGCATTCAAAAGACCGAACCATTATTTTATCGCAATCTTTATAAGCAATATGCTACAATATCGTAGTATTGTTTGTCTAATGAAAAAAGAGGTGATTATACAGTGAGTTTTCCAAAGACCGAACACTTCTCTAACAAAGGACTTAAACCTGCTTTCAGCAAGAGCTTGATGCATAGTATCCGCAACGCGAGTAAAGAGTATGATGAGTTGGATAAAAAAAAAGAAGACCTGAAGAGCAACATTAAAAAAGTAGGAACGATACTAAGCGTTCACCCAGATAATTCAAAGCTTGATAAAATGTTCAATAGCTTTACATCTTCTCTGTGCGCCGTGAAGCCAAAAAACAAGCGAAACTCGGTTGACAAAGATGAAATCTTCAAAGATAGAGGTAGGCACTGTGAAGTCTGCCGCCACAGAAGCCGCCACTTAGCAGATGGTCATATTCTTGGTAAGAAAAAATTCAAGGGGATTAACTCCAAGTATTACTCATTTGACAATCATAAAGCAAATATTCTACTGCTATGCAATGACTGCCACACTGACCTTGACAACGACAAATTATCGAAAACCAAATTAAAACACATAGTGACGAAGGTTAAAAAGAATAATAGAAACATTAAAAGGGAACTATTGAAAGATGAGAAAGAGATAAGCAAAATGCAAGATATTCTAACAAAAATAGAAGAAGGAGTGAAGAGTGCTGTTGAAAAGTCAATCAACCACTCAGTAGCTAAATATTAAGTGTTAAGAAAACTATTTAAACACAACTGCCCGTAAAATCCCATGTTCGATTCTCTTGCAGCTGTCATGTCCGCATACCCATTGCCAAGCTACCTTCTGATTGTTGCTGCAAGTCTTGTAATCATGCTCAAAAGTGCGGACCTTGCTGTCAGTGGTATAAGCGACTACGCAAAGCGTTTGGGGGTTTCTGACTACCTCATCGGAACAGTGGTCATCGCAATCGCATCATCAATGCCTGAACTGATGTCGTCGGTTACAGGACAGGAAGCTGGCGAGAGCGGCATCGTGTTCGGGACCATTCTCGGATCCAATATTGTGGAGCTCACCCTTGTCCTTGGCGCCATCGCGTTCGCAGGCAAAAAGATACGGTTTGAGTCAAAAGTGATCGAACAGACAGAATACCATGTTGTTGTTCTCGCAATGCTCCCTTTTATCCTGATGATCGACGGCGTGATAAGCCGAATCGATGGTCTGATCCTTGTCAGTGCGTACTTTGGATACCTCTTCATCCTATGGAGAAAGGAAGGCGAAGCAGGGCGCATGAAAAAAGACGTCAAATATAATACACTGCGCAGAGACATCCTGATCTTTCTTGGCTGCACAGCAGCGCTCATCCTCTCTTCACGCTGGCTGGTATTTTCATCAATTGGCATAGCACAAATCATGAATGTTTCGCCGTTCCTTGTCGCGCTTGTAGTCATCGGAATCACTGCATCATTGCCGGATATCAGCGTTGGTGTACGCTCAGCGCTGTCCGGGCACCAGGATCTTGGCATTGGAAACATCATTGGAAGCAACTTCACAAAGGCGCTGTTTTTCCTGGGCGTACTCGCGTTGATAGAACCGCTCCGTTTTCCGTTTCAATCGATCATTCTTTTAGCGTTGTTCACTCTTGCATGCACTGCTCTTGTCATTTGGTTCATGAAGAAGAAGCTCCTCACATGGAAAAATGGTGTCTTATTATACGCAGTTTATATTTTGTTTCTTGTCATGATGTGGTTTTTCGGCAATGGAATCGGGATTAATTGATTATAACTTTGCCGTTGGGCGTTATTGAAAAGGTGTGCTCTCTGGTGCATGGCACCACTCCGGCGTGCTACGCACACCTTCGTTCGTTCAACACCGCTGCCGGCTCGTGATGCGGAATTCTTTTTCCGCAGGTCGACATTCCCCGATGGGGCATCCCCCTTGTCGACATGAAAGCAAGATTCGCTATCTCTCGCGACAGGGCAGCGGTGTTGAACGTGCCTGCACGTGTGAGCTTTTCAATAACGCCTGCCGTTGCAAACTTTTATTAATAGTCCCGCTTAAGGTGCATGACATGTCAAATCCGAAATGGC
>JACRKM010000105.1 GCA_016219765.1 Candidatus Woesearchaeota archaeon | reverse complement strand
TGTAGGTATTTAAGCGTTTCTGAGGCCCAAATCGCTATTAAACAGCACAATAAAGCGCCTGTTTTTGTGCATATTATATACTATGTATGTACTGTGCAGTCATATACAGAAAAAGATATAAACAAACCACGACCGCCTGCGGTTATGTCACGGGTCCGTAAAGTAAAGGTTACTCAGTCAGTTTCCGGGCTTCCACAAAAAAAGAGCCGCAACAAAGCAGTCATCTTCACAATCGTGCTTGCGGGCCTGATGATTATGTCCGTATTCGGCATCGTCATCTTCGGCTTTTCAGATGCACAGTCCAGCATAACATACAACAAATACACATTCAAGCGGACCGCGGGCGGGTGGAGCACCAAGATCGATGGCGCAACTGTGGAGTTTAATCATCCTCCGCCAAGCGTCGCGGACCTCGCGATCGACCCTAAAATCACGGAGCGCATACGGTCCTCGCCAATGCTTTACTTGGTCGCAGACCCGGACTCGCAAGAAATAATCAATTTTGAAGGAGCACGATTCCAGTACGCACAACTGTTCCCACGGTTTTTTAATGTTTACACCGTGAATGCCATCAGCAAAGAAAGTAAATTATACAAACAACCTATCATCACGTGCGCCAATGCAACAGAGCGCGTTCCAGTGATTTACTTCACAGATGGAAACGAAACCACGATCACTATGAACGAAAGCTGCATTGTGTTCGCAAGCAACGCGCAGACAACAGTAGCACTCAAAGACCGTCTGCTCTTTGCATTATTCAAAATAATTCCCTAATGCTGCGTTGATAGAATGGTATTAGAATGGTGTGGTGGAATGTGATAGAATGGAAACAGACGATATAATTGAAGCAGACAAGAAACCCCAAAATCATTCCTGGGATGATGAATCGGCGTTTGATCTTGTGAGAAAACCCAAGGATGAAGGCTCTTTACACGACTATCAGCACCAGGACTCTTCGCCCCAACAAACTGCTTCTGGCACCGCATATAAAGACCACAATGATTATGCACAAGATGACTCTGCAGATGGCGAATACAGTGGCGATGAACATGGGAACACCCCGGTTGATGACGAAACAACCGACGAAGTGATAATCTCGAGTGTCAGCCAGCCGATTTCACCGCAGCCACACGCGGCTGCCGAAGATGCGGCAGATCCTGTTGATCCTCATAAGGAAGAAGAGCGCGACAGCAAGTCAACCCGGAATTTTCTTATCGCCATTGGCCTTCTCTTGCTCCTTTTGATCGCAGTGTTCGCGAGTCGATTTTTCTTTGGAGAGCAGAACGTTACCGGACACGTTGTCACGATTGACGACCTTCACCAGCAGAATGTCGCAGGAGGACTCAAGAGCGAAGAGGGCTACATGTACAACGGCTTCAGTTTTGTCAAATTCAACGACGTGTGGAACACTCAGCTCGCAAAGGGCAACACCGTGTATGACCTTACATTTAATAACGATCCTAAGAGCGTAGAGAACGTAAGCGTCACCGGAAAACTTGATCCAGGCTATTTCAAGGATAAGACGGTCTTCATTACATTCGATCCCTTGGGCAATGACCTTAAGCACGTCGCAGTCGCAAATTACGGATTCAGCCGAAGCCTCGCTGTGGCATTCGACTACAACCTCTCAGCCGGCTGTACGCGCGAGGACAACTGCGCAGGGTACCCGGTATACACCTGCGATGATAAGGACAAATCAGTCGTTTACTTTAAAGAAGCTGATGAAACCTCGATCGTCTATGACGACAACTGCGTCATCGTGCAAGGCAAAGGAAACGAGCTTGTTCGCGCAAAAGACAGACTGCTTATGCGCTGGTACGGAATCATGGATTAATGCTGTTGTTTAACGTCGTTATTCTATGTTGCCATTCCTATGTTGCGCGCAATGTTTAATTATCTTCGCTTGTAAATCTTCTCGCCCCCTCTCCCCCCAAACCTTATTAATCTCAACTATTTCTTGCTGATTATGAAAGCCACAGGAGACGAATCTGTCAATAAATCTTGGACAAGTCTGCATACACCCAAAACAAGCAGGGACGTAGTCGGGCAAGACCGCGTCGTGAAAGAGCTTCAATCCTTCATTCTCGATTTCAAAAAACAAAAAAGGAAAGCCGCGCTCGTATGGGGGCCGCCAGGCTGCGGCAAGACCTGCATCGCACATGCCATCGCGTCGGAGCAGCAGCTCGAAGCCATCGAACTCAATGCGTCAGATGTCCGCACAGGCGGCGCGATATCGCAGATCATCGGCGCAGCGTCGCAGCAGATGTCGCTCTTCTCACGCGGAAAGATCCTCCTCATTGATGAGATCGACGGCATCTCAGGATCATATGACCGCGGCGGCGTTCCAGAACTTGTGAAAATCATCGAAGAAACAAAATTTCCCATCATCATGACTGCAAACGACCCGTTCGACAAGAAATTCTCTCCACTGCGTAAGATTGCGAGAATGATCGAATGTGACACCTTGAATACCGACTCCATCTTCCGTATGCTTTCACGCATTGCAGACACTCATGCCATTGCCTATGATAATGAAACACTCCTATCACTTGCGCGCAGGACAGGGGGAGATCTGCGGGCGGCGATCAACGATCTACAAATCATTGCGTCGACAAAAGGTTCTGTGGCCCAAAGCGATCTTGCAGAGCTCTCAGAGCGAGAACGTACAGATACCATAATTAATGCGCTGCTCAAGATATTCAAGACAACCGATCTTTCCATAGCGATTGCTGCATTCGAACACGTCGATGAAGAGCTCGACGAATGTCTCCTGTGGCTTGATGAGAACATCCCTTACGAATACGAAAAGCCGGCGGATCTCTGCGCAGCATATGACTGGCTGGCGAAGGCAAACATTATGAATGCGCGAATCAGGCGCTGGCAGCACTGGCGCTTCCTGATCTATGTTGGCGCATACCTTTCCGGCGGTGTCGCAGTTTCCAAGGATGAAAAATACAAAAAATTCGTGCAGTACCGACAAAGCATGCGGCCGCTCAAGATCTGGCAAGCCAACATGAAATACCAAAAACGAAAAGCCATTGCTGAAAAGATAGCAAGCCGCACGCACACTTCATCAGCACAAGCGTTCGCGAATACGTTTCCTTATCTCAAAGTTATCGCACAGCATAATCCTGAAGAGATCAGAGCGATCGCCGATGATATCGGACTTGACGAAAGCGAAGTTGCGTACCTTGCACAATAAAAGCCACATATCATAATTACAATTTTTTATTCAAACTCTTTATTCAAAAATTCGGGTTTCTCCACTTAAAATATGCTAAAAGACCCGAATAGACAAGAACAAACCAGACGCAGACCAGAAAGGGATTTTCTGCCACAAAGAACCATATTTCGAACTCTCCGGTAAAAATCAAGCACAAATTATATAAATGCACTCTCCCAAAAACCACTCATGGCTAGTCAGATCTCTATAGATGAAATAGCTATCTTCTGCAAGAAAAAAGGCTTTGTCTACCCGAGTTCTGAGATATACGGAGGCATGGCCGGCTTCTTTGACTTCGGCCCGCTCGGTGTGGAGCTCCTTAACAACATCAAAGCCAGTTGGTGGAAATATTTTGTCCAAGACAGAGAGGATGTTGTTGGAATTGATGGCAGCATAATTGCACACCCCCACATCTGGAAAGCATCCGGGCATGTTGATAACTTTGGAGATCTCGCGCTAATCTGCTCCAAGTGCAGGAACCGGGTGCGCGCAGATCATTTCATTGAAGATGTCCTGCAGGTAAGCGCCGCAGGAATGAAAGGCCACGATATCAACGCAATTGTCAAGGAAAAGAAATTATCGTGCCCATTATGCAAAGGGCGTTTCGAAGAACTAAAGAACTTCAACCTGCTATTCTCCACAACCGTCGGCGCTGAACAAGAAAAAGGAGTGAAGGCGTACCTTCGCGGAGAAACCGCACAAAACATGTTTGTCGACTTTCGCATCATCACTGAAACAAATCGCGTCAAGCTCCCATTCGGCATTGCCCAGATAGGCAAATGCTTCCGCAACGAAATCTCTCCGCGCGACTTCATGTTCCGCTCACGTGAATTTACTATCGCAGAAGTTGAGTTCTTCATTCTTCCTGATGTGAAAACCTGCGGCATCTTCACTTCCGAGCACCGCCATATGCACGTCAAACTACTCGATGCACAAACCCAGGAACAAGGCAAAACAACCCCTTCTGCCGTTGCCATCCAACAGATGATAAAGGACGGAAGAATTGATGAGTGGCATGCATACTGGCTTGCAGAACAAATGTGCTGGCTTATTTCGCTTGGACTAAAAAAAGACGATCTCAAAATCCGCGAACACGTGAAGACAGAACTATCACATTACTCCACAGCGACTTTTGATATCGATTATGCGTATCCATTTGGCTCAAAGGAACTTGCAGGAAACGCAAACCGCGGCCAGCACGACCTCTCAGCACATATGCGCGCAAGCAAGGAGAAACTCGAACTTTTCGACGAAGAATCAAAGTCAAAAGTAATTCCGCGCGTCATCGAACCGACATTTGGTATGGAACGCACGTTTCTTGCGGTTCTGTGCGACGCGTACCATGATGACAAAAAACGCGGAAATATCGTCCTGAAACTCCATCCTAAACTTGCCCCGGTTAAAGTAGCGATATTCCCACTTGTCAACAAGGATGGTCTTGAGGAAAAGGCACGAGAGGTGCATGCAATGCTTCGCAGGCAATTCACGTGCGTCTTTGACCGTTCCGGAAGCGTCGGAAGAAGGTACGCACGCAATGACGAGATCGGTACACCTTATTGCATAACGGTCGACCACGACACGCTTCAAGGCGACTCAGTCACTATCCGTGATCGCGACACAACCGAACAAGTGCGTGTATCTATCAAAGAACTTCAATTCACCCTTTTACAGTTGATCGAAGGGCACCTATCGTTTGAGAATCTGCAGAAGAAAGAGAAAAAAGTAAAAACCGGCAAAGCAACAAACATCGACAAATGAATAACGGATCAGAATAAAGAATTGCAAAAAGAGGGTCTCGTGCACCACACCACTCAACGCAGACGCGCAAGTACGGCAAGCAATGCCATCATACATTTTATCTTCTTACTTCTGGTTCTCCTCGCAATCGGCTATGTGATAAAGCACACTGCGCTCGACGGCCTTACCGGATCAGCAACGTACGACCCTACAACCGCGCAAACACAATTGGAAACAGCACTCTCGAGCGCCCAATTCCTGTCGCAAATCCCCGACGCCCGTTTTTGTGTTGCGATCACAACACCCGAAGCAATCGAATCATTCTTCGTCGAGAAAACAGGACCGACATATAAAGTTATGAAGAGCGCTGCAGAATATTGCGGCGGCCCCGCATTTGCAGACTTCACCATCAAGTACAACAGTTACGACGACTTTGTCGCATTTGCTGAAGACCCAAGCCTTGCAAACGCTCTTGCAGGAATCGACGGCGGTGCTTACCAGATCCTTCCATCACGCTATGTCGAAGCAGGAGGGAATGTTATCTGTAATCAGCAATTCAAATCAACATTCTGCTCTGCGCTTACGACAATGGCAACGCCTGAAGAGCTTATCAAAGGAGACTTATCCTGCTGCATGGATACGCTCACGAAAGACCAACAAAAACTCCTCCAAAAGCACCTCGAAGAAGATAAGTTCCAAGATGAACTTCCGCGAGCCGAATGGCCGAAATCGCTTGGCCCGCTCGGCCGCTTTTTGACATTGACCAATATGATCTCCGCACTCTTCGTCTTCATCATGCTCACGATCGGCATCTTTGTTACAGTATCCCACAGCAAGAACCGCGCACTTAAGCAAATGGAAAAAGCGCCGCCCGTGACGAGTATTTCTGCCGCACTTGTCCCGCCTGCAGTCGATCCTGCTGTGCTACAAGTGAAAGCGTACACCAACGAAAAACTGTCACAAGGATATACACCGGCACAAATCCAAGAGCACTTGCTCTCCGTAGGATGGAGCCAAGACCTTGTGAATACTGTCTTCACTCAAATCCAGAAAGACCGCATACAAGCTTCTGCACAGCAACAAGCGACGCAAGAGGCTCCACCGCCAGCGATGTAGATTTATAATGCTTTGCGGCAGTTGTTCTTCTGTTTGGCTGCATATTTGCCTGTTTTTAAATCATCTGGAAAAGAATTTTATACAAGAAACACTTTCGCGCGCGTATGAAGATAAATGAGCTCCAACCACGACAGGGGAAGGTTGAACTAGCTGCCACTGTCCTTGACATTGGCCAGAGCAGAACATTTGACAAGGGAGGGAACCAAGGCAGAGTCGCAAACGCAACCATCAAAGATGAAACAGGCTCCATTAAGCTTTCACTCTGGAATGAGCAGATCGACCAAGTTCACGTAGGAGACCTTATCAAGATCGCCAACGGCTACGTGAGCGAGTTCCGCGGAGAGATGCAACTATCTACCGGAAAATTCGGAAAGCTCGAAGTTGTGAACGCAGGAGAAGCTGCTGAAGGAGCGCAAGCCGCAACAGTTTCCGGCACGCCAGAAGCATCATCAGCACACCCGACGGTTCCATCGGCTCTGCCGCGCAAACATTCTCCCTCTTCAGGAGAAGATCCTGGAAGATTTTCTGAGCCGGAGAACGACGACGATGAAGACCCTGGGCGCGAGGAAGAAAGCGATTTCTCAGTGGAAGAAGAAGACGTTGTCTGATTGTCAATTCATCTCGTAATTCATCTGGGCGCGCGTTCAAGGCATTTTTACGTTACCAAAAGCTATATAAAGAAACCTCGAATTCTTTGCTCCCACGCTACGGGACGGTAGCTCAGACTGGGAGAGCATTCGGCTGAAGACCGAAGGGTCACGAGTTCAAATCTCGTCCGTCCCATGAGGTTTCACTTCGTGTACTTAGAAACGGCAGAAACAAATTCAAGATTGCTTCTTCAATTGCGCTTTTTTAAACGCTTCCCTCCGCAAGAAAGTCTCAGGCACATCGATAACATATTTGCCTTCGTCAAGCTTGTACACGAGCGGGTTCTCGTTATTGAACAATTGCACCAGGTCAAGTTCGAATTTTCCAGGCCGCGTCACGCGAATGGTTTCCAAGTCGAGGACTACCGGCTCATCATCTTCAACGCCCACAAGATCAAGAACGTCCTGTTCAATCTGCTGTTTGTCGCGATCGGACAAACGCGCGTTCATCCTCTTTGCATTGTCGATTGATTCCTGCTTGACATAGAAGAACAAACGAGCCCCGCAGGAGCACCCTTTGAGAATGACTTCAGATCCGTCCTGATAGAATGAATTGCAACGAACGCATTGGTGTGGCATATATTTTACTCCCTATGAATTTTTTGTCACCTTTTTTTGCCAGACTGTCTCTTGGAAGGCTCAAGAGTCAACAACTGGATCCTGTTCGGGTCCTTTTTGATCTCCTTGATGATCGATGCAGGGCCCACGATCGTCAAGCCCTGACGATCGCCGAGCAGCGCGTTTATGAACTGCACGCGCAACTTTCTTACAAAATCAAGATTCTGCGTGCCAGGATAAATCACAGCAAGCTCAATCCCCTTGAAATCCTGGTTGATCTCCTCCATAGTAGTTTTGATCAACTCTGCCTCTTCTTCTTTCTTCAGACGGCCTTCAAGCAATACAATCTTCTTTTCCTTCACGATATTGAGTAGTTTACGAATCCTGCCAAGCGAGCTTAAATTCTCAATCTCCTGATATGGAATGAATTGCAGCGTCAAGCTCATGGTGTTCCTCTTTTTGAATCACTTTTTTTTTTAATTCCTCTTTCGGATGCAATGGTCTTGAACATTGCGGTCGTTCGCTCAGCCGGCAAGCACAAACAGCGCCTCGTAGAATTCCTCAATACTTGTCCCTTTCTTTGCTGAAATTCCTAACACATCATACTGCGGGAATGCGGCTTTGATCTTTTTCACATCCGCCTTGCGAATATCGACCTTATTTCCGACAATCAATACAGGGATATCGCGTGCGGCAAGATTGCCGATGATCGTTATGTTCACCTGTGAATACGGATCGCGCGTAGCATCAAGCACGACGATCACGACATCCATGTTATCAAGCCACTTAATGGCATCGATCACTCCCTTCGTCGCTTCCTTTGCACGCTGCTTCGCTTCATCTTCGCTCAGCCCCTTCCTGACAAAATTCTCATAATCAATCTTTGTCGCGATGCCGGGCGTGTCGACCAGGCTAAATGAAATCTCCCGATTCCCCGATTTGATGTTGATCTGTTCCTTAACCTGCACTTCCCGCGTCTCATGCTCAATCGGAGAAGCAACGCCCATCTCTTCGCCAAGCCAATCCATGCATATGCGATTCGCAAGGGTCGTTTTTCCGCCATTCGGTGGACCGTACAAGCCAATCTTGAGAACAGACTTCTTCCTGAACAGATTTCTGAAAACCTTATTTACGAATTTTTTCATCACTGAAAGCATGCGGTCACCTGTTTACCCAAACAAATCAAAGCAAGTTCCAACCCCCTCCTTACTTTATATAGTTTTCGGTGCTTGTGACGTCGGCAGCCAACAACATGTTCGTGCTCACTGGGTGGTGCTGTGCACTGAGTATTTCATGAACATCTTTGCATTGAAAAGTTGTGCACACTTCGTGCCAGAACCATTGGACTTTTCAATTACGCCATCCACTCGGCGTTATTGAAAAGGTGTGCTCTCTGGTGCACGGCACCACTCTGGCGTGCTGCGCACACCTTCGTTCGTTCAACACCGCTGCCGGCTCGTGATGCGGGATTCTTTTTCCGCGGGTCGACATCCCCATAAGGGAATGCTTCCCTTATCAACCCACCTCGTAGTATTTCGCTTCGCTCAATACTACTCAATGTTCGTCGTCCGATTGGAGCGAAGCGGAAATCGGACTGGAGTTCGAGTGCCAGCGGATCGATAGCCGCTGGGGGCGTCCAACTTGTCGACATCAAAGCAAGATCCGCTATCTCTCGCAACAGGGCAGCGGTGTTGAACGTGCCTGCACGTGTGAGCTTTTCAATAACGCCCATCCACTCGCAATGTTTAAATATCTACAATGTTCGATGTCAAGATATCTGCGGCGTTTGTCGCGTTGACTTTCAAAGATTTGTTCGTGTGCGCGAGCCGAAAGTGTGGTCACAACAGTGGTGCTCTCTGAAAAAATCATCAAACCAGCAGTAAGAAGGGACATCCTTCGCGTCCTCAAGAGAGCACAGCGCCTAATCACCAATCACAAGCACAGACAGCTGATGGAACTTTCTGATCATACAATTCACAATGCATCTCTTTTCCAGGATCGCGATTCAGTTTCTACCGCAGTCATCATTTACTCAATCGCTAAACTCATGGAGCGCTGCGGAAAACCATTCCCTTATTGCAGTGACATCAATACGATCGTCGCGGCGGCAGAGCACGAACTGCGATCAAACCGTATCCAAGAATTCCGGGACCGTATTAAGGCTCTTTTCAAATTCATTGGCGATGTCGACAAGTCATTTAAGATGTACATCGACGCCGTCATGGACAAGGCTCAGATTAAGAAAGGAAGCATGCTCCATGAGCGCGGCATCAGTGTCGCGCGCGCTGCAACCGTTCTTGGCATCGGACAATGGGAGCTCCTCTCCTACATTGGAAAGACGCAACTGCACGATAGGCAGGCGCAACCTTCAAATGTCGAAACGAGGCTCGCCTTTGCACGCACTCTTTTTTTCAAACCCTAACTTTCAAACGCTCAAAAAAGATAACCCCGCCCTTTAGGGCGTTGGCTCTTTTTTGGCGTCCTAAAAATCCGCAGTCAAAGAAAGTGCCCGTCAAGCCTCGGGCTTTAGCCCGAGGTAGGGCGCTTTCGGCGGATTTTTATGACAACAAATAACACACCTTGCAATGGACGCACCACCCGGACCTCAAAACCCGCATGAAAACAACAAATCGCTGGTCTTTGATACAGGTCCAATCATCAGTCTTACTACTTCAAACCTGCTCTGGGTTCTTGATTATCTCAAAAAACACTTTCATGGAACTTTCTTCATCACTCCTTCTGTACGCATGGAACTCGTCGATCATCCGCTGCAGACCAAGAAATTCAAGTTTGAAGCCCTGCAAGTCCAGTACCGCATCAACAAGGGGGCGCTCACCGTCGTACCAGCGCAAGAAATCCAAGAACTCGCAGAACAGCTGTTCGTTCTTGCGAATCATTCATTTAATTGCCAAGCACATGGCGTACGAATCGTAAGCATGGCGGAGATGGAAACACTCGCGTGGGCTGTTGCAAGCGGGGCACAAGCTGCTGTTATCGACGAACGCACCACTCGCCTCATGATAGAAAACCCCCAAGCGCTTTGTGACATCCTCCAAAATAATCTTCGCTGCGCCATCACGGTCGAACAGCAAAATCTTGACCGTT
>JACRKM010000100.1 GCA_016219765.1 Candidatus Woesearchaeota archaeon | reverse complement strand
ACTGCGCTTTCTTCCAGTAATTGTGTTTCACAAGACGCTGGAATGCTCCTGCTGTCTCGATCGCAAGGATGAATTTTGCGTTGGTTTTGAATTGCAGGTGTTCAACGCTCGAAGGAACCGAGTAAGCTCCCGAACCAAACTTCGTGCAATCAATCTCAAGACGGTTCCCCTCGCCGTCCTTATCGACAACAACGAGATTTCCAGCGACTTCCCCTCCTTTTTCTTCAGGTATGAACCCGATCTGTTCGCGGTTCACGTGCAGCATAGCTTCGATGTCATCCATCACTGCGTCCGATTCTGGCTGCTCAAGAAATCGGGCATCCCCCCAGTTCTTGGAGATATAGTATATTTCTCTTTTCGTCGCGATATCATCGGTGTCTACTATTTTCTTTGACTCATTCATCATTAAGAGTGTCTGCGCAAATGTCTTCACTGTGGACGCTGTCAATGCTCGTTCTTTTTCTTTGCCGACGAGTTCGAAGTATCCTTCTTTTGGGTCATACGTAACATTCTGCAGTGAGCGCAGAGGAATGTTAAGGCTGGGGAGTTCCTTTTTCTTTATACGGTCATAGACCTGCTTCGCGACTTGTGTGATTTGTGTTGAGACCGTTGTTGCCATGTATTGCACCTCGTGATTGTGTGGCTGTTTCATTCAGTTTTTTCGGCGTCCTCTTCTCTTTCTTGTTCACTGTCATCTTCGTAGAGGTCTTCTTCGCTTCTTTTTCCAACGCTGGCGAATTCCTCATCATATTCTTCGTTGGACGCTTCGATTTGCTCAAGTGCCCCGCGTTTTTGTTTAAGGAGTTCTTTAAGGTTTTCTTCGGTGCTCATGCGCTGAGCTTCAGGTAATGAGAGCAGTTCCTTGAGCGCGGTTCCGATAGCGGGAATGTATTTTTCGATGTAGCTTCGTTTTGTCAGCTCGCTGTGCAGTCTCTGCTTTTTGAGTACGTAGCGTGCGAGTTGGCGACCGCATTCCTGCACGGCAAGTTTGATTTCCTTGATCATTTCTGGATAGTGCGCGATGGCTTCTTTGCTTTCGCTTGTGAACGGGACCCACACGCTTGCAATGTGCACGACGATCGCGCAAGGCCCCACAGGAAGTGCTCCTTTGCTTTGTCCGAGGCCATACTGGCGGAAGTTTGTCTGAATAATGGACGCCGTGATCGCGCACGCTGATTGTTGGTATTGAAGCGGCACTCTATTTGCATAACGATACAGCGTGACGGTGTCGTCTGCTTGCATTTCTCCACCGTAGGCCATTGCAGCTTCTACGATGAATGGATTGCCGCGGTAGACGGCTGGCGGTCTTGTTGTCGCGCAGTAGAATTCCGCCTTAATCTCTTTCTTGAGCCCCTTCTCAAGAAGATCCGCACCTATGGGACTAATGCAGTCAGACGGTGGAGCCATGATTTTTGTTTTGGAAAATGCAGTGATGATGCGTTCTGCTTGTTCTCTGCTGATTGTCTGCGGCTTTACATTGACAAGTATGCCGGCGTGTTCACAAATTTCTTTTGCAACAGGAGGAGTTACGCGGCTGAATTCTGCAGTAAGAAAGCTTTGCATTGTCCGCGTTTCGGTGGATCCCAGAAGTTTTTGTAAGAGGCCGAGTTCAACACCATACGGGTGGGGTTTGATCTCTTTTGCCTCAGGAGGCAATTGCTCCGCTGCGCGCGGGAATATTAGTTGTTCTGCTCTGGGATTTGTGTAGATGATAGTTGCGTGAGGATTTACTATTGCAGTTTGTTTGAGATACGCATCGATGGACTGGCCCCCTTTGGAGTAGGTCGCTTCAAGGTCGATCTCGACGCGCGTCCCCCGGTCTTTATTCCAATCTACAATTGCTTCTTTAAGGATCTTCGGCTGGTTTGTTTGTGTATCGATGTGGAGTTCACAGAAATTCGCTGGCTCGTTCGGATGGATTTTTGAAGTAATCTTTGCTGCGCGTCCTGTGGTGAGCTGTCCGTACATTACGGATGCACTGATTCCAATACCCTGCTGTCCGCGGCTCATTTTGAGTCGATGAAATTTGCTCCCGTAGAGAAGTTTTGCGAAGATTTTTGGGATCTGTTCTTTGACGATGCCGGGCCCGTTATCTTCGACAATGACGCGAAAGCGGTTCTCGCTCATCTCGATAACTTCAATAGCGATCTCTGGCAAGATGCGCGCTTCTTCGCATGCATCCAGAGAGTTGTCTACTGCTTCCTTTATGGTGGTAAGCAGTGCCTTGCGCGGATTATCGAATCCGAGCAGATGTCGGTTCTTTGCGAAGAATTCGGCAACAGAGATTTCGCGCTGTTGTTTTGCAAGATCGTGTGCAGTGACCTGCGGGGCGGTTTCCTGAGGGGGTGTCGATTGCGCTTTTTTTGTGAGCGGTGTCTTTTGTTTATCCATGTCGTGTTGCCTCTTTCACTTGCGTTCGTGCTGTTTGGGAGTTGTTGTTCTTGATTTTAATTTTGATTTTAACTTACAGGTATTTCTCGGCTCCTTCTTTGAGTTCGATGGTGCTGCCAAATGCAACATGGCGTTCCAGGTCTTTTTTCTTGCGTTCAAGGAAGCGGTAGACGGTCGCGTGCGTGCTGCCGGAAAGCAGGCTTTCGATCGCGCTTCGTGCGATCGCGACGTGGTCAACCTCTCCGATAATGCCGATGGTTTTCCCGTAGACGCTGATGTCGGTGCTTGTGAGGGTCTCAATCTGGCGCCGCGCTTTTCCATCCTCGCCGATCACGCGCCCTTTGAGCCGTTCAATGGTGCTTTTGGATTTGCTTGTGTAATCTGTGATGGTGAGCAATTCAAAGACACAGTCCGCTTTGAGGATGAGTTGTGCCGTCTGCGGGTTGAATCCGCGCGCGATTGCCTTGATGATGTCTTTGGCAAGAAAGAGTGCAAGTGAGTCGTCGCTTGTGATGTGCACTTCTCCTTCCTTGGAGTTGACATTGATCTTGCACTTGGTCTCTTCTTCGATCTGTTTCTTGATGTCTCCTTTCGTCCCGATGAGTACCGCGATGCGGTCTTGCGGGATTTTGATGTCGTAGGCGAATTCCATGTTGTATTCGTTGAATTTTCCGTATGCTGTTTATAAAATTAATCCTTTGATCGTATTTGTTTAGCCAGTTGCTCTCACAGCGCCGCAACGACGCTCGCTATGTATGTGAAGCGGACTGTGTTTTCCAAGAGCTGTGGCATCGTATCTGTTCCTTGCCAGCTCGCAGGTCGGTGGCGGCGCTGTGAGCATAAGAGCTAAACAAATATCTTTGATCTTTTTTGCGGCTTCTGCTTCTTCGTTGAGATTGTCAGTTGATTTTGGGGGTGTTTGATCCTCTGCTTGATTTCTTCTTCATCGGCCGCGATGCCGATTTTTTTGAAAAATCTGCTGATGTTACGTATGTCCCGTTCGAGCAGTTGAAGTGCATTGCCGCTCTCAATGGTGGTCCCCTGGGACACGTCGATGATGACAGGCGTCTCTTGGAAGTTGAGGATGTTGAATTCGGAAAGGTCTCCGTGGACGAGCCCTGAGCAGTACATTTTCTTTAGCGACGTGATGATGGTTTCCAGAAATGCCGCCGGATCTTGTGGATGTTTGTCTTTGAGTTTTGGTGCTGGTGCAGGAATGGCTCCCGGGTCGCCGATGTATTCAAGGACAATTATGTTATAGAGGCACGTGATGGGCAGCGGCACTCGTACGCCCGCCTGCCGCGCTTTGAGGAGATTGCGAAATTCCCGCTGAGCCCATGCGAAGATGATGTCGCGCCGCTTGCTCTTCAGTCCGGTGTAGCGTACATCATATTTGAGGTAGTCATACATACGGTTAAAATCGCAATTCTCCAGGCGGTAGATCTTGACTATGACTCTGCTGTCATCTTCACGTTTTGCCGTGAAGATATTTGCTTCTTTTCCAATAGAAATAGGGCTTTCAAGCTCCTCAAAGTGCCCCTGGGAAGAAAGTTTGAATAGATTTCGTAGAGTGAATTGATCAAAGACATTCCCGTAAGTCTTGAACTTTTCTCTGGCTATCTTTGCCATAGTGTGGAGGTGATGGATTTCATGGTCTTGAATGATATTCTAGGCAGTATATCCGCGTTTGGTCTCAGTATTTAAATATATTCACATTTTCAAGTATTTTCGTATCCATGAAGTAGTTAACACACGAAAGATTTATATAGTAATCATATCGACCGCGGGGTAGTGATTTTAGCATTGTTTTGTTATTCGTTATCCTGGTTTGATTACACTCGCATCAACTGTCTAAACACCTCTTTTCCCAGCATTGCTGTGGCTTTTCGCTGCGGCAATGCGGGGTTTATGATCACCTCTTTTTCCCTGGCAGGGTCGTACGCAAGTGCGGTTCTGCCCGGGTTTTATGAAGAATAGATTAGACGCTCAAAAAAGATAGCCCAGCTCTTTAGGGCGTTGGCTCTTTTTTGGCGTCCTAAAATGCACTCATTTTCCACCGGTCTATTGACCGGTGGTCATTCGGTAGTCAAAAGCTCGCTCTTTGTAAATGCGAGCGACCCGAGCGAAGCGAGCATGCTACCAGTCTATTGACTGGTGGTGGTCGCGAGCTTTTGACATCCGCAGTCAAAGAAAGTGCCTGTCAAGCCTCGGGCTTTAGCCCGAAGTAGGGCGCGTTCGGCGGATTTTTATGACATTGGCGTTTGTTTCTACAAATGCTTGGATAACAGACCCGGCGAACCATTACAAAGAGGAAACCTGTTGTTTGTATTCCGGCCAAGCAGCAAGAATAGTACGTGGAAAGCTTCGTCGGTAAGCGAACTTCTCCACATATGTACGACCAGCACCGCTCAGACGCGCTACGCGCATCTTCGCTCAATTTCCGCCACAGCCAGCTCGTGAGTGAATGTCGTTTGTTGATGGCTGACATT
>JACRKM010000099.1 GCA_016219765.1 Candidatus Woesearchaeota archaeon | reverse complement strand
TCAGACGCTGCAAAAGCTTGCCAGCGCAGCACAACAACAAAATGCAGCCACACAATACAGCAATGCGCACAGCAATGAAGGAGACACGCGAAGAGACACGCAGAGCCGCGTTGCAACAATTTATGAATCGAGTGCAGCGAAGTCGCGGCGTATGATCGTGTATTTTTTGTTTGGAACATTTCTCATACTCTTCGGTATGGTCGCGCTCAAAAGGATCTAACAGAAATCGTTTAAACTGGCTATAAACGCTGTTTTCGTGTGTTTGGCGTATAGAAAGATATATAAATTATCGGCGTTTCTTTTGGAGTAATGGAAACGCAAAGTCAGTCGCATACACAGGCTATTCCGGAACAAGCAAAGGCAACCAAAAAGCAGTTGTCAGACAAGGAGCGTCTTGAAAAAGGCCACGTCCTTGCGCGCGCGATTATTGAGGTTGCAGGCGCCCCAAAAGATCATGTGGACGGGTCAATCAAGCTCGTGGTTGATCACATCACTGCAAACGATAAGCTTGCAGTTGTTGCAGAAGAAACGTTTGAGGCTGAAAAGAAGGACGAACAGGAAGGGCTGTTTTCAGCATTTTCAGAATTGGAATTGTGGTTTTCTGATGTGAATTCGCTTATGGGCTTTGCATTTGATTACATGCCATCGTCGATCGAGATTCTACAGCCAGATGCATTGCGTATGCAGACATACCAAGTCTCAAGCCTCCTCAATGAATTATTGAGCAGATTGCACCAAATAGATTTACAGCTGAAGATCACAAACGCGGAGAACCAACTGATTAACAAAAACGCCGCCCTCATCGTTAGAAATTTCCTGGTCTCGCTTCTTAAAGAAAAAAGCATGAGCATTGAGGAAATGGCAAAGCGCGTTGGCATACAAAAAGAACACCTTGAGGAGTTTGTTAAGCCTCTGCAGGAGCGCGGTGTGCTTACGATGGACTCCGGTGTTTATCGGCTCGCACAATGAGGAGATGAAAGGTGACTACGGAAGTGCTCAATGAAATTAAGGGAAAAATTGAGGCAATCCTATTTGCTGCGGGACGCGCGGTTCCGCTCGGCGAGTGTGAAGTGCTCGCGCAAGTGAAGACTCCCGGCCTTGTCAAGGAGGCGGTCACGGAACTCAAGCAGGAGTATGACGGACGGAATAGCCCGCTGATGATCGTCGATGAAGCTGAAGGCTGGAAACTTACAGTAAGAGAGAAATTCCTGTCAGTCGTGCAGCGAATCAATCCGGAAACAGAGCTCAATAAGGCAACGATGGAGACGCTTGCTATTGTCGCGTGGCGTTCGCCCGTTCTGCAATCTGAAGTTATTCATATCCGCACGAACAAGGCATATGATCATATCGCTGAACTTGAAGAAGCGGGATTCATCAGTAAAGAAAGACACGGTCGAACATACATGATCAAGACTACTAAAAAGTTTTATGATTACTTTGATCTTCCTGATCAACAGGCGGTGAAGGAACTCTTCAAGGAGTTCAAGGATCTTGAGCCGCAGAAGAAAATGGAAGACTTCTCGGCAGAGGAAGCGAAGTCAGGTGCATTGAACCTAGAAGTCTACGATGCTGCAGCACAGCCAGCAAAGCCGATAATCTCAACGCAGGAGAAAGCGCACAAAGGCGAGGGGTTGGGCGGTCTTGACGTGTTTGAAGTTCCTGAAGAAGAAATTGCTAAAGAAGAATCTGAGCTTGTGCAGCCGCCGCGCGGGCAAGAGTCTGGCGCAGAAGTTCAAGCGAAAGCTAAGAAAGTTCAGGAAACGCCGCAAGAGTCAGAAGCAGAAAAGGCCCGCAGGCTTGCTCGTGAATTGCTTGATGAAAAACACGAGTTGTTCTCAAAACTTCCCAAAGAAGAGCAAAAAAAGAAGGAATCTCGCTCAAAACAAGATAAAGAAGAATGGGAAACACAAGAGGTAACTGCTGAGGAGTTTGAAGAATATCCAGGACAAAAAACAGACGCTTCAGAAGAAAGTGAAGACGAAGATGCATAGCTGGTGGAATTGTGGCGTTCTTTTTCTTACTCCGTTGTCCGAAATGCGGCCACGAGCAGAAGTATCACACTCGAACATCTTCATTAGGAGATAAACGCAAGTCGTGCGTGTATTGCGGCACGTCATTTGCTGTAAAGGAACGAGTCGTGAAGAATCTTCAGAAGTCAAACAAAGGAACATCATAAAAATCGGTCGCGGGCGTGCCCGCTCTTGAGATGATAAGATCTATGCTCTTATGCGTCGAGCCTTGCGGTGCCGGCTAATTAAGATTTTCTACAGAGCCATTTTCACACAAACATTTAAAAAGAGGATGATGTTCGACACGCTTCGGGAAAACGGGTATTTTCTCGCCGAGAATTGCTGCATTTTTTGATAAGAGGATTTTCAACGATGTCACCTAAAAAAACCGACCTTATGAAGGAATCGCGAACAGGGTCAGCACAGGCTCAAGCGGCCTCTGCGCAAAATCCAGCGCAAACAGATGAACGTATTGTTGCGCGTGAAATTGAAGACGAGATGCGGAAGTCCTACCTGGACTATGCAATGTCCGTCATTATTGGCCGTGCATTGCCAGACATGCGCGACGGGCTCAAACCAGTACACCGCCGAATTCTGTTTGCCATGAATGAGCTTGGAATGCTTTCAAGCAAGCCTTTCAAGAAGTCAGCTAGGATCGTTGGGGAAGTCATCGGTAAGTATCATCCGCACGGAGATACGGCCGTCTATGACACTCTCGTAAGAATGGCTCAAGATTTCTCACTTCGCTACCCGCTTATCGATGGGCAGGGTAATTTTGGCTCCATTGATGGTGACAATGCTGCAGCGATGCGTTATACTGAAGCACGCCTTTCAAAGATCGCGGAGGAAATTCTTACAGATCTCAGGAAGGAGACTGTTGAGTTCCAACCAAACTTTGACGGGGAGCTTGAAGAGCCGGTGGTGTTGCCGTCGAAATTCCCAAATCTCCTAGTGAATGGTTCATCCGGAATCGCGGTTGGAATGGCAACGAATATTCCGCCGCACAATCTTCGAGAAATCGTGAAGGGCTTGGTTCATCTGATTGACCGTCCAGACGCGACCGTTGCTGACATCATGGAATTTGTTAAAGGCCCCGATTTTCCAACAGGCGGAATTATAATTGGAACGGCAGGAATCAAAAATGCGTTCGAGACAGGGCGCGGGAGCATCAAGATACGTTCGCACTATGAGATAGAAGAGAAAAAGAATCACAAGAATATAATCGTGACAGAGATTCCGTACCAGGTGAACAAAGCGCAGCTGATCGAAGCGATCGCTGATCTGGTGCGGGACAAAGTAATTCTTGGAATCCACGATATTCGTGACGAGTCAGACCGTGATGGCATGCGGATAGTGTTTGAACTGAAGTCAGACGCGAATGTGGAGCTTGTAACAAACCAGCTCTTTAAGCACTCGCAACTGGAGACTAGTTTTGGTATCATCACGCTCGGCATTGTTGGCAAGACACCAAAACTTCTAGGCCTCAAGCCGCTGATGCAGGTGTTCATCGACCATCGAAAGGAAGTAGTCCGCCGAAGGACTGTGTTTGATCTAACGAAGGCAAAAGAGAAGGCCCACATCTTAGAGGGACTGATCGTCGCGCTCGACCACATCGATGACGTCGTAGCTAAGATTAAAAAATCAAAGGACGGCGAAGCGGCAAAAGATATGCTTATGCGTGATTACAAACTGTCTGAGCTGCAGGCCAAGGCGATTTTGGACATGCGCTTACAGCGCCTTGCTTCGCTCGAACAGGAAAAGATACGCGCAGACCATAAGCAGACACTTGAGCTTATCGAGGATCTTGAGGGTATTCTCGCATCGGAGAAGCGTATCAATGAAATCATAAAGTCAGAGCTTACTGATATGGATAAACGTTTTGGCAACGATCGCAAGACGAGGATTATGGAAATTACCGGAGAAAAACAGGAGATCACGCAGGAAGACCTAATTGAAAAGCACGACGTGGTCGTCACCATGTCTCATGCGGGATACATCAAGCGCTTACCGATCGAGACGTATCGCCAGCAACGCCGTGGAGGCAAGGGAATCGTGGCTGCGGCAACAAAAGAGGATGACGTGCTTGAAAATCTCTTCATATCTTCAACGCATTCTACAGTTCTATTCTTTACGAATCACGGCCAAGTCCATTGGCTCAAAGTATACGAGATCCCGGAAGCATCTCGCCAGGCAAAAGGCAAAGCAATCGTGAATCTTCTGGCGCTTGAACCCAATGAAAAGATCTCAGCATTTGTCCCTGTCACGACATTCGACGACCGCCATTTTGTGATGATCGCGACAAGACAAGGAGTAGTAAAAAAGACACCGCTCATTGATTATTCCCACCCTAGAAAAGGGGGCATTGTTGGCGTGAAACTCAACGAAGGCGACGAACTCATCGAAGCGGTGCTCACAGACGGGTCAGCGAGTTTGATCATCGCAACAGCGCACGGCATGGCGACACGCTTTTCGGAAACACAAGTCCGCCCCATGGGACGCAGCTCTGTCGGTGTACGAGGCATCACCCTCAAGGACGGCGATACAGTGATCGGTATGGTTATCGCCGACGACAGCAAAAGCCTGCTGACGATCACAGAACAGGGTTTTGGGAAGCGAACATCTATAGCAGAATACCGCATCATTGGGCGCGGAGGCATCGGAGTGAAAAATATCGTCTGTTCAGATCGCAATGGGCGCGCAGTTGCGCTCAAGGCAGTGGCAGATGAAGACGATCTGATGTTTATCTCCAAGAATGGAATCATCATCAGGACACGTGCGGGAGGCATTTCACAGATAGGACGAAACACGCAAGGCGTCTGTTTGATGAAACTCGATCCTGAAGATCGTGTCGTTGCGGCAGCAAAAGTGGTCAACGAGGACGAAGCAGCATTGCAGGAAGCTGCACAGGGAGAAACCGTGTAAAAAAAGAAAAGATGTGACGGCTTCGTTGCACGATGGCCGCCAGTATTCTTGTTGTTTGTGGAGGCTGCTATGGCTGCTAATAAAAGTGGTGAACGTGGAAATAACGGCGCGATTGATATCTGTGATGGAGTGCTCTTCACACACGCAGGCCTCGAAGAACTGGCAGCACAAGAGATTTCCGAGATACTGCCAGCGAAAGATCGTGTTGTCGCGTCCGTTGTTGGTTCGGGAATAGTGCTGTGCACAAATGTCTCCTTTCTTGATTTATGCCTCCTTGCATATCGCTCGCAGGTCGCATCCTCAGTTGTATTGCTCATCGAAAGAACATCGGCACCGGCGCTTGAAGAGCTTCGCGATGTATTGCAGAAAAAAGCGATACTGCAGAAGATTCAACAGTTTATATCAAAGAGATCGTTTGCGGTTCGAGTGCGCAAGGAACATGGTTTGGACATTTCGACACAGGAGTGGGAGAAAACTATTGGAGCACTAATCTTTACATCGTGCTCTTCGCAGGAGGCAACAGTTGACCTTGAGAATCCAGCCGTCGCTTTTCTTGTGCATGCTTCCAAGCAGGGTTGTTTTTTGGGAATCGATCTTGCAGGCTTCGACCTCAGCAAGAGAAATTACAAGATGTTCTTACACACCGATTCCATCAAAGCAACAGTAGCATACGCGCTGGTGAGGTTAAGCGGCTTTTCTCAAACAAAAAAGATATTGGACCCGCGAACAAAAAGCGGAAGCGTTCCGATTGAAGCGATGCTTTGCGCCCTCGGAAGATCGCCACACCAGTATGAGAAAGAGCGTTTTGCGTTCCTAAAGATGGACCAATTCAAAGAAGCTACCTGTGAGGATGAATTTTTTGCATTTGAAAATACTATTGATAAGGGTGTAGAAGTTGGCTGTGTTTTCGCATACGACGATAATGCTCGCAATGTCAAGGCTGCTGAACGAAATGCAAAGATCGCAGGCGTAAATAAAAAGATTCATTTCAGCAGGACTGAGATGGAATGGCTTGACACAAAATTTGAAAAAGAGTCTCTCGACTGCATGGCCGTGAATTGGCAGTCCTCATCGCATCCCAGACTGCAAGAACAAAAAAGGGAAGACAAGTTGCTTGCTGAACTTTTTTACAGTGCAAAATACATTCTCAAAAAGGAGGGCAAGATTGCGATCCTCGTTAAGGCGGGACGAGATATAACACCGCACGCAGCAAAACAAGAGTTTGCGCTCGTAAAGAATGTGACAGTAATGCAGGGTTTAGAAGCGTTAAGGATACAGGTTTTCTCTCATCCATAAGTCAATGAATAATAAAAGATGTAAAATAAAAAATGTAGGGTTTTTGTAAGCCGCCTTCTGTGTGACCCAAACGATGCACAAGAGGCATCGCGATGGTCAGTGGTCATATTTGACTACGCGTCGGAATTCCGACTTGCACAAGCGAGGATCTTGCCGTTTAATCCGTTCCGTCTGAAACGTCCAGGGGTTAACTGATTTCTGTCTCCAGAAACGTCGCACCTTTCATCCTTGACAGCGGGGGTTTCGTTGCTGAGCCGTTGCCATCCATTTCTGGATCTTCCTTTCGAAAGTCGCTGCAAAAGTGGGCGGACTTTCCTCAGAAACACTCGGGGTGCTTCCGAAAATGACCTAAAAACCCTACAAAGAGGAAGGATAAGAAGGTTATTTTAAAATGTTTCGCCTACGGCAGTATCTCCGTTTCGTGGAGTTGTTGGTGAGTGCTATATTTATCTGAAAGGGGGGTTTTGCGCGATAAGGTGCTCAAATGGCGGCCATTATACTCATCTTTTCGTGGGGGTTTTGAGTACTTGAGCTGGGTAGCTATCGTGCGTTTGCGATCGTTGTGTTACAGATCTTGCTCATTTCGATTAAGAATTTTTTGAAGCTCACCTCCTGTTG
>JACRKM010000101.1 GCA_016219765.1 Candidatus Woesearchaeota archaeon | reverse complement strand
TTTCAGTATCACCTTGGCCATCGCCGCTCGTTCAGCGATCATGCCTGCACCAGTTATGTGATACTCTTCTTTCAATAGTGCCAGGGCGTCTGTCTTCTTTTTTATTGTTGAATAGAGGTATGCTTTCTCTGAATTTGTCAGCCCCGCATTGTCTAGGTATTTCTGCATAAGGTTTATCTGTTTTTTTGTGAATAGCAGAGGCACGAATCTTTCTTTATTGTTTATTATCATTTCAAACATTTTTTTATTCATATATACTCCAGATTATATCTGAGTACTTAAATGTTTTCATCTTTAGTGTTTTCGGAGGCGCGCGCCCCGAATTGTTGGGTGTCTTCAGCGGCAAGTTCGTTATCTGTGCCTACGGCATCGGCGATGGGCCGGCTCGTGGGGTTGTGATTGCAGGCGCGAAAAATTTCCAGAGGAAATGAAGAATAGATTTAGAAAAAGACAAAAAATATTTTACTATTATATTCTCAGTAATTCAGCAGCACTTCCACATCCTTGCCAAAGATCCGCTTCAGGTCCTCAAAGATCGGCTCTTTGATGAAGACCTTGGAAGGGATTTGCATTTTTGCAAGGTGTGCTTCGAGCTCTTCGAGTGTCGATTTCTCCAGCGCCGCGAGCCCACCGTTCTCTTTTATCTTTGCTTTCGTGATCTCTTTATCTTCAGCGTCGATATTGTGCACTACAAAGGCGGTATCGTCAAGCAGCAATACTTCGCCATAGCTTTCACCGTGTTTGACACGAATGCGTGCACGTTCAAGCTCCTTTCCGCGTTTGCGCTGCATGTACTCGACGAGGAATTTGGTGAGTTCGCGGCTCTCTTTCTTCATTTTATCTATGTCTGGCTTTGAGAGTTTCTTTGCGTAGTAGTCTTCTTTTGCCTGCATGATCATGCGCAGCGATCGTATGAATTTTTCAGGAACCTTGCCTGCGTGCACAAGGTCTGCTTCGAAGCGTTTTGAAATGTCTTCGTCGCTCACTCGCTCCACGCCTTCAAGGATTAGCACGTCACGGATAATCGTAATAATTGTATCGTACACGTGCAGAACGCTTTCCTCTTCTTTCATCTTTTCGATCTGCGCAAAAAGCCGCTTGACGCGCTTGAGGTACTGGTCTGCCTTGTCGAGGAGATCGTCAACCTCTTTGCCGGAGACATCTTTGAGGGTGTTGTGCTCAATCTCCTTGTAGTACCTGCGGATCTCGCGCATGATATCGATGTATTTCTGCTCAAGCAGTCCTTCTTTCTTGACAAATATCTCTTCCATTAGATTGATGGTCTCTTTCGGCGTCGGCGGCGGTACGCCGTAGAGCATCAGTGCTGCCTGCGTCGGCGTGAGGGTTGACCAATAGATGTCGGCTTCGATAAGGCCTTTGATCTTTGCCCTAACACGCTGGATCATCTGTTCACCAGAGCTCATGAACATGTCAATCGCTTCGGCGCTTGGTTTGATCTTGCCCATGCGCAGGAGCTGCTTCCAGGGCATAAAGAGCCCTCGATCGTAAAGAGGCACTCCGTCGCGCAGGATCGTGAAGATTACCGGGTTTGCTTCCTTGATGGAATCCCAGAAGTCCGTGAGAATGTACACTTGTATGTTGAGCTTGTTGCGAATGCCGGTGATCTCTCCTGCTTCAAGACCCATGCCGATGATAATGGCGCGCAGTTTATCTTTGAGTTCGGCGCGCGTCATCTTCTTGACGTCTGTGTCGTCGACGACAATCGCTACGTCGATGTCGGATTCGCGTGTCGCCTCTCCGCGCGTGAGCGAACCGAAGAGAATGTAGGAGACGATGTATTTCTCGAACTTTTTTATAACCATCGTTCTGTGGATCTCACTGATCTTGATGGCTGCAAGCATTCCCTTGTCGTAGACAGGCGCCGCCATAGAGATCATCGCAAGCAAGTCGTATTTTCCGTCGTAGCACGACTGCCAGATCTCAGAAAGGATTACGGTTTGCACTACGAGATTGTTGTCGATATCCTGCGCTATCTTATTGATGATCGCTGTGAGCTTTTCTTTAAGCTCCATTTTCGACATCTTTTGAGAATCTGAATCATCGACCAATACAAGGACGTTGATTTTGTCTTTGTCGACAGCCGGCTCGCCTTCTTTGGGCTGTGTCGGTGGAAGGAGCGCGATGCCGACGATGTAATCTTCGAACTTCTTGACGACCTCTTTTTGGAACGTGTCGAGTTTTTGCTTGATTGCCTTGAGCTTTTCCTGCACTTCGGGTGGAAGTTTTTTGAGCATTTCTTCTTCTTGAGCTGCTGCAACAGCCGCCGCGTCTTTTTGCCCTTTGCCGGACGCGGGTGCTTGTTTAGACTCATAGCCTTCTTTGGAGTATTCTCCTTTTGCTTCTTCCTTCTGCTTTTTCTTTGCCATGCAAAAGACCCCCGATAATTGCGATTTGCTGTATTTTGCTGTTGTGTGCTTCCTGCGATAGGCACAGTTATACAATATAAACAAAAAGTATGAACAATAAACAAACAAGTATGAGCAAAGAACGCGTTGCCTACGTTTCTTTATAAATAAAGTGGCGTTTCTTTGGATAGTATTGTGACAAAAAAGTCATGTAATTGACCGTGCTTAAATCCAACCCAACAAAAAGAACCCTTTTATCACTTCGTGGTGACAAAAATGACGAAAGTTTTATATAGAAGTGGCTCCATCGTGCTTTCAAGTATTCAGTGTGAGACTGTGCGGAGTTAAACAACAAGGACAACTTTGTCACAATAAAAGATACTAAATGTATGAAATCCTTATTAGTCCGTGCAGTTTCCACGAATGCGTTCATAGTCATTGAATAATTTGAATAACAAGTCATAATAAAACCCAAATAAAAACCTAAACAGGTGAACCAAAAATGCCAGAAGAAAAAACAACTGTTGTTGACATGTATAAAGGTTTTATCGCGAAAGCAAAACCTGAGATTCTTGCGCACCGCGATCGGACGTACGGCGCCATCACTGCAATGTATGATGCAGCTAAAGGCTTGACCACCACATCAGATCACGATAAGATCGTCGACACAGTAGTCAAAGCTGTGCAGACATACGAGAAAACACTCAAGAAGCTGCCGGATCTTGGAGATGTTGGATCTAAATACGACCGAGGACGACTGATTTCGCTTCTGCAGCGTATTGGCCTTACTGAAGAGCAAATGGTCGAGGCGATCCGCAAAGGAGAAGCTGATACGCTGTTCATGCAGATACAGCAGCAATTCAAGAGAATAAACACTGGCGAGCTGCAGGCGCACTTGTACAATGCTTTTGGTCCGAAAGGTAAGAACAAGTATGACATGGAAAAGTCCTTTGCCGAAGGTTATATCAAGGCAACAGGCAGCACAAAGCAGCTGTTTGAAGTCGTCAAAAACCTCGAAGAGATTGTCTTCCAGGAAGTTGCCAACGACATTGAGCGCGCGCCGCCGGTGTCTAAAGCGGCTTAATTTTTTTATTACTAATTTTTTTGTTTGATTTCTTGTGCTGCTCCCATGGCATGCAACAAATATCTTCGAGATTCTGAACAAGATCAAATTATTGGCATAGAAGATATTGGTATAGAA
>JACRKM010000098.1 GCA_016219765.1 Candidatus Woesearchaeota archaeon | reverse complement strand
CAAAGGATATTGGTGGTCAGGCGAGCTGGAGTTTTGATGTCGACAACTATCCAGGATGTCGCCACATTAGTGGATTGAACCTAATGAAAAAATTTGAAGAACATGCAAAAGATTACAAGATACAAATGAAACTTGATGAGGATGTACCGTACGTGGTGACGGATCTTCCGTATGGCCGGCATTCAAAAACGACAAATTCTGTCGAAGCCATGTATGCGGACTTTCTGAGGTTTCTTAATTTGCATCTCAAGTTTAAAGCAGTGGTGCTGTTTCCACATTTCGTTGACCGTCGTTCGCTGATTCGTGCATCCGGCATATTGCTTGAGAAGGAGTTTGAGATTCCTGTGCACAAAGGCCTTACGAGATATATTGTTCTTCTTTCAAGAAAGCAGCAGTAGTAAAAAAATAGCAGCAGTATCACGGCCGTCGCCGTTCTGCCTCAAGAATTAATTTCTTCTCTACGCGCGCTACAACCTGCCGTATCGTGTGCACTGCATCCGGATTTGCCGAGATCGAATCAATACCCTGCCTGACGAGAAACTCTGCCATCTCCGGCCTTGAGCCCGCTTGTCCGCAGATGCTTGTTGTCACGCCGTATTTTTTGCACACCGCGATCACCTGTGCTATCTCACCGAGCACTGCCGGATGCATTTCGTCAAAGTGTTTTGCTACGCGTGCATTGTTGCGGTCAAGCCCAAGCGTCATCTGAGTCAGATCGTTGGTGCCAAATGATACAAATGACACTTTTTCTTTACAGATGTCCTCCATGATCCAGCACGCTGCCGGCGTTTCACACATTATGCCGAACTCGACGTCGACGCAGGGTTCCATGCCGACTTCGCGCATTATTTCTTTTGCATGTGCCACTTCGCTTGAGCGGATAATGAATGGTATCATGATGCCAACGTTTGTGTGCCCCTGTTCGTGGAGTTGCTTGATCGCCTTGAATTCTGCACGAAGGATTCTGGGCTCATCGAGTGACCGCCGGATGCCGTGCCAGCCGATCATGGGGTCTGTTTCGTGCGGTTCGTGGTCTCCTCCTTTTAGGTTTCGGTATTCGTCGCTGCGAAGATCCGAGGTGCGCACCCAGACCGGTTTTCCATTAAACGCGATTGCGATCTTTTCTATGTTCGTAATGAGCATCTGTGTGTATTCGTCGTCCTTGTTTTGCCGGATATATTCAGCAGGATGAATGCCGTTCATAGCAATCATGATTTCAAGCCGCACAAGCCCCACGCCGTCTGCTCCTGTTGCCGCAGCTTGTTCAGCGTGCGTGGGCAGATCCATTATGACTTTGACCTGGGTTGCAGTGAGCTCTTCTTCTCGAGTGATGTGCTCTTCTTTGCTCGGGACGTAGGCCGCAGCAGCTTCTTGTGGTGGCGTGATCGCTCCTTCATACACGATGCCGCGTGTAGCGTGCACCGTCACCAGCAGTCCGTCGCTTAGCAGGGCAGTTGCATTTTCGGTTCCGACGATGCAGGGTGTTCCCATCTCGCGCGAAACGATTGCGGCGTGGCACGTCATGCCTCCTTCATCGGTCACGATTGCTGCTGCGCGCTCCATTGCCGGGACCATATCTGGCGTAGTCATGGCGGTGACAAGGATGTCTCCTTTTTTGATCTTGCCCAACTCGCTTGGGTCGTGGACAATTACGACGCGTCCAGAGGCAATGCCGGGCGATGCGGAATCCCCGTGGAGGATTATTTTGGCTGTCGTAAACGGATCAGATCCCTGTACCTTCTTTTCGGTTGCTTTCTTTATCGTCGTGATTGCTCGTGATTGGACGATGAAAACTTTTTTGTTTTCCATCGCCCACTCGATATCTTGCGGTTTTCCATAATGATCTTCGATTCTTTTGGCAAGCGCCGCGAGTGTAAGGATGTGCTGTTCAGAGAGGATCTGCTTGCTTTGCATTTCAGGAGTGATGTTGATCTTGACGTTCTCTCCTGTTCGCGGGTCAAGGAAAAGCCCCCAGAGTTGTTTCTTGACTTCTATCTTGGTGATTTTCATTGTATCTTTGTCAACGATGTAGAGGTTGGGGTTTACGGCGCCTGACACGATCGCTTCGCCAAGGCCGTAGCCCGCCTCGATGACGACTTCGTCGAGATTGTTGGAGACCGGGTTTGCAGAGAACATGATCCCTGATGCTTCAGAGTTAACCATGCGTTGCACTACGACGCAAATAAGGACTTGCATGTGGTCGAATTTGTTTTTCACGCGGTAATAGGTGGCACGTGCTGTGAAAAGTGATGCCCAGCACGCGCGTGTTGCCGCGACGACTTCGTTTTCTCCTCGCACGTTGAGAAAGGTTGCTTGCTGTCCTGCAAAGCTTGCTTCAGGAAGGTCCTCCGCTGTTGCGCTGCTGCGGACTGCGACAAACGGGTCTACTGATTGCCGCAGATTCATGACGCTTGTATCGCCTTGAAGTTTGATCTCGTTGTATGCGTTCTTGATGTCTGCTGCGATGTCGTCCGGCATCGGCGTCGACATTATAAGCTGCTGCACTTCATTTGATTTTGCCTGAAGAAGGTCGTTGTTTTCGTAGTCAGTTATTTGTGCAAGTGTACTCTTGATTTTGTCGTAAAGCCCGGTACGATCTATGAATTCTTTGTATGTTTGTGCACTGATGACGAATCCTGACGGGACTGGCAGGTCGAGCCGGAACATTTCTCCAAGGTTTGCGCCTTTGCCGCCCGCGATAGGAATATCTTCTTTTGATATCTCTTTGAACCAGTAGATTCTTTTTTTGGTCTGTTTAGAGATTGGCATGCTTGACCTCTTTTCTAGTGTGTCTGTGGCTCGTTGTGGGAAGTTATCGTACAGAACTGTTCGTGCAGTCTATATATAAACCTTATCGTCCAGATGGCTCTGTAGAAAATCTTAATTGGCCGGCACCGCGAGGCTCGACGCCTCGCTCGCTCACCACCACGCCAAGCTCGTGATGTGTACGTGTTAACTGATGACCGACATTCCCCGATGGGGCATCCCCCTTGTCGGTATGCCGGTGTTTCTTTCCATCTCTCGCAATAAGGCGGTGGTGGTGAGCGTGCCGGCACTATTTTCTACAGAGCCCGTCCAGCTGTGGTGAAAGAAAGAATGCTTGCTCATGTGTGAATATTTTTCACATTGCTATCAAAGTGCTTGCTTAATCAGGTCTGATTTAGTTACTATCCCCACTATCGCTCCTTTTTTTGTGACGATCGCCATAGGGTACTGCACCATCAATGCTTGGAGGACGGTTATCTTCGTTTCTTCAGAGATGATGGGTGGTGTGTCAGTCATTATGTCTTTGGCTTTCAGGGTCTTGAAGTCGTCATTTGAGATGCTCTCAACTATCTCGCGCTCTGT
>JACRKM010000095.1 GCA_016219765.1 Candidatus Woesearchaeota archaeon | reverse complement strand
TCGTTCAATGAATACCTTCATTAAGGCCACCAGGCTACGCGCATGCTAGCGCATAACGCTTACACGCTGCTCGCGCTTGTTCCTCATTCCACGCAATCAGGGGGTACAGGTTCACCAGCCCTCTGGCCGCTTTTTCTTGTTTCTTAGGAATCCCCATAACAGCATCGACAAAGGCGTAAACCTTCTCCTGTGCCACATTTTGTGCTTCGTCTGGGCGAACTGCGTGGACCGTAAGCTTTTTGGGGGTATAACGCTGCAAGGACGAGACATCAGCGTCTCTCGAAGCAACAAGAACCGTTTCGCAGCCGCGCTTCAGCATCAAAAAAGCGGCAAGCACTCCAAACGGGCCAGCAACATTGACAACGACCTTGCCTGAGACTCCAACAGGAAGACCACCAACGCCAGCATAGGTTTCCGTAAAGATGTACGCACGATCATAGAGCTCAACTCCAAGCACCAATTCTGGTTTCGTTAATCGAACCTTAAGCGGGAAATGCTCCAAGAGCTTTTCACCAAGCAATGAATCGACCTCCATAGATGTCAAAGAGAATTTCTTATTAATGCGCCTCGTCCTCACGCGAAAGGCCACGGGGACCGGATGATTCTCTCGCTTTGACAAATATTCCGCTACCGCATGAATGGAGCAAGCGACGACTTTATCCTCTGTCGCTTCGACACTGTAGGCAGGGCTAACAGATACGATACCAAACACGCACCTCAACACATCAATAGCTTTTTGTGTCTGCACAAGCGGCACATTAACAAAAAAGCGACCACGAATCTTTGTCACTCTTGCGTCCACTGCGGCCGAAGATAATTGTTTCTCCATGTTCATTTGCAGCTGAGACTCAAAGTATCTGCGGTTTTCCCCTTTGAGCGCAAGCTCTCCATAACGAACAATAATTGTGCGATCTTCTACTGGTCGCTTGTGTTGATCATTCTTATCCATGGGGACTACACCAAAATCAAATCAAAATCATGTTAAAAATTGTGCGCGCGGCGGATCGCATCAACCGCCTGTGCGGTCTTACTGATCGCATACTTGACTTCTTCTTTTGTGGTAAACTTTGAAAGCGAAAAACGAATTGCTGCATGCGCCTCATCAGCGGATTCGCCAAGTGCAGTAAGAACATGGCTGGCCTTGATGTCGAGAGACGAGCACGCTGAGCCTGTCGATACTGCAATACGCGCGTGATCTAAATGCATTAGCAACTCTCCCGAAGGAACCCCCTCAAACAAAATATTCACGTTATTGCATAAACGCCTTGTGCTGGAGCCATTTAGTCGCGTGTGCGGAATCGAAAGCAAATGTTTGATTGCGTAATCGCGCAACGACGCCATGCGATCAATATCTTTTTGCTTCAATTCTTCGGCTGCTTTTGTAAAGCCAACTGCGCCTGCAACATTCTGCGTTCCTGCGCGGAAGCCAAACTCCTGACCACCGCCACTCATCTGGGCCTTGAGCGGTGTTCCGGCCCGCACATATAATGCTCCAACACCTTTGGGGCCGTGAATCTTGTGCGCACTCATGCTGAGGACATCGATGCACATGCGATTAACATCGATGGGAACTTTGGCAAATGATTGCGCCGCGTCTGTATGAAATAACACCCCCTTTTCTTTGCAGATTTTTCCAATCTCTTCAATCGGCTGGATCGTGCCGATTTCGTTATTCGCATGCATGATGGAAACGAGCAGCGTATGTCTTGTGATATTCTTTCTCACGTCGTTCGGGTCCACGAGCCCCTCTTTATTTACGGCAAGATACGTCACCTTGAACCCTTGGGCTTCTAATTCCTTCATGGGTTCAAGGACTGCGGCATGCTCAATTTGAGAAGTGATGATGTGCTTCTTGCGCCCGCCTGCCGCTCCAACAACGCCCTTGACTGCAAGATTGTCCGACTCGGTCGCGCCGCTGGTGAAAATAATCTCGTGCGCTTTTGCACGAATTTTATGAGCAATCGTTTCGCGCGCGCGTTCTAATGCCTGCGCGGCGATCTTTCCCTCTGCGTGGACCGAGCTTGGGTTGGCATAGTGGATCGTCTCGTACAATCGCATCGCTGCGCCAGCTCTTGGGTCAAGCGATGTTGATGCGGCATTATCCAAGTACACGCCCTTTGGCATTTTGTATGCTGACAATCGTAATTTCGCGCGTTTCATTGTGCCTAACTATTCAATAATAAGATCTTTAATATTTAATCACACCTATCACACCTTTATAAATGAGTGTGATGCGGGCGGTTGCTGCCTCCTGAATCGCGTTCTGTGGACCATTTCTGATACAAAAAATGGGCAAACGCTTCATACACGGCCGATATATGTTCGGCTCCAGTTTCTGCGGTCTTTATGCAGTAAAAGAGAAACATTTATATATATTATTTCTATCGAAAAGTGATAACATTGGGGTATTTTGAATGGGTAGTAATAATATATACTCTTGCGCCATACTGTCGCTTATCTTTCTTCTCGCTTCTGTTGGGTTTGCGACTGCGTTAAGCGAAGATTTTGCTGC
>JACRKM010000097.1 GCA_016219765.1 Candidatus Woesearchaeota archaeon | reverse complement strand
CAACTCGCAGTGGGCGCGCTGCAGGCGTGCCCGCTCTTGAGATGATAAGAGCTATGCTCTTATCGAGCGATCGCGTCGAGCGTCGCGGCGGCGGCGGCAAGATAAGTAATAGCAATTATTTTCGCACCAACCCCGATATTCTCGAAAGCTTTATAAAGAAGTAAGGATTGCATCAGAACGTAGAATGATATGATTCATTCGGATATTCCGAATGTTCCGAAAATCTTTGATTTTCGATATGTACTATCTGAAATTGATTGTATATGATTGTATAAATCTTTAGGGTTAAAAAATCTGAGGTGTTTTCGCATGAACAGTAAGCAAGCTGTTCTTTTATCGCTACTTCTTATCGCTACACTCGCCTTTTCCGTTGGAGCATTTGGGCAAGAATTCCAGTCGTTCTTTGTTGAATCAAAAACAGTGAAAAACGATATCGCGCAAAATGACTTTGCAGAATTTGGGGTAACGATCAGCAACACACAGGATTTTGAAGACACCTTCCGCGTGCTTCCCTTTGAAGACCCAAAATGGGCGCACCAACTCATTCCTCTCGACGACTTTACATACGGAAAAAAGATTCCGGCTGGCGGTCGCGCAACATTGAGGCTTCTCGTTAAACCCAGCGGCCTCGAGCTTGGAAGATACAACGTCAAACTAACCGTCAAATCAGAGACAACTCAAAAAACCGTAGATGCGATCTTGCGTCTTCGCATCACCAAGCCAGCATTGGCGCTCAGGCCAGATTTCAGCGCCCGGCTTCTCGTTCCTGCGCAAGTGGATCCAAGACAAAAGAACACCGTCAAGGTCCTGCTGCACAACAACAATGCACTAGACCTGGAGAACATCAGCATCGTCTTAAGCAGCAACCTCGTCAATAAACAGACGGTCGTCAGCCTTGCAGGAATAGAAGAGAAAGCTGTTGAGTTTACTGTTGCACTCGACCCATACCTTGCGCCGCAAAAGGACACTCTTCGTGTTGTCGTCGTCCACAATGAAAAAACAGTCATGGACACGGCACAGGATTATCGTGTTGTTGAATTCGTTCCAGTATTCAAACAAGAAGTAAGCTCGAGCAAGCAATTATGGAAGGTCGTGCGCACAATCAAGCTCACTAACGAAGGAAATGTGCGCAAGGAGGAGACTGCCAGACTCGAAACAACAACAAGAGAAAGCCTCTTTACCACAAGTGTGCCTGCAGCAGCCATCGTAAGCGAGAAAGGCAAGAGATACTACACGTGGAAAGTTGTGCTTGATCCAAAACAAAGCACCAGCATATCAGTTACTACCAATTACCGCTTCCTCGCAGGACTGATGTTTGTCATTATCGTTGGACTCATCTATTTCTACGCGACACGCAAATACCTTGTTGTGAGAAAGAGTGTGAAAAGCGTTAAGAAAGCACATGGAGCTATCACCGAAGCAAAGATTGTCCTGCATATAAGGAACAGGACAAACAATCCAGTGCGGGATGTCCGTGTGGTTGAACGCGTGCCAAAGATATTCTCTGTCAGGAAGGACGGCTTTGAAGCGTCGCCTCACCCAAGCAAAATCCACCTTTCTGAAAAAGAAGGAACCATCATGGACTTCCACCTGCACGATCTTGAACCGCATGATGAGCGTATCATCAACTACACTGTTACGCCCAAGCTCCATATCTTTGGCGATATGCCTGTCAAGCCGACAATCGTTGAGTACAAGTCGAAGAAAGGTAAAAAGCAGACAGCGAAGTCGAACACGCTGCACATACCTTCTGAGAATCAGCCACAGAATGTTGAGAAGAAACTGGAATAATTGTTTTTCTTTTTCTCCTAACTTTTAAGATCGGATCACAAAGACAGTTGTTGCTACCAAGTTTTCCGTTACATTTAAAAACAAACTCGTTCTCTGCCAGCCATTCAAACCCCGTTTAGCTCAATGGTAACGCGATCGGGATTTCATCCCGATACCCTGAACTCGTGGTATCCTCGCTGCGCGAGATACCACTCAGAAGAACAAAACACAAACCATCTTTTTCATTCAAACCCCGTTTAGCTCAATGGTAGAGCGTTCGGCTGTAGATTTCATCACTTCGTGACGTGGCTCTGTGCCTAGGATGAAACGAAGTCAGCTGATACCGAAAGGTTGCTGGTTCGAGTCCGGCAACGGGGATTTTCTTTTGGATCGCTAAATCAAGATAGAAATAACTATTTTTCTGCTCTGTAGAAAATAGCGCCGGCACGCTCACCATCACCGCCTTTCTGCGAGAGATAGAAAGAAACACGAACCAGCCGACAAGGGGGTCGTCCCTTACGGGGAATGTCGGCCATGAAAAAACGCTGACATATCACGAGCTTGGCGTGGTGGTGAGCGAGCGATACGTAGAGTATCGCGGTGCCGGCTAATTAAGATTTTCTACAGAGCCCTATTTTTCACAAGTTTTAAATATTAGTTCCTTTACATCATTTGTAAAACTTTTATTTTGTGTTCGAGTATTGATTGAACATAAACCAAGCGCAATCTTTAAATAACAACACACGTGCGACATTGCGGGCAGAGCTTGAAAAGAAAGTACGGGAAGTGAATAATAAAATAATAATGGGAAGAAAGTAATAATGAAACACACAGGATCAAACGATGTTTCTGATAATTGGGTCATCGCGCTAATTGCGGTGTTTGGTATTCTTGTTCTCGTCAATCAATATTACATATCATCAGTCGTTGCAGCGCTAGGGTCGCCATCAAAGTTTACGACGGCTTCAGCTGTCAGTTTCTTATCGCTCAAGAGCAAGGGCGGCGACTTAAAAGATGTGGATCTTTCGGCTGTCAAGTCAACCGGCCACT
>JACRKM010000093.1 GCA_016219765.1 Candidatus Woesearchaeota archaeon | reverse complement strand
TAACCCGTTTGGTGGGTAAATTTAAAGAGAGTAAATCTTTTGAGTCTCATTTACAGGCTTATATAGTAAATATTTTAGGAATGGAAATAGATAAAAATTTAGATAAAATAATTTTAGATGGTGGTAATATTGAGTGGTTGGGCAATGAAGTTTCTTGTGGTGTTGGCGTGACGACCGGTTTTTCTGCAGGCGCTGCGGGTTTTGCTTCTGGCGCAGTTGTTGCCTGTTTTGCGCAGCCCGCAAGCAATAGAATCAATGCAAGTGCGGCAACCGGTATGATTTTGACAAAACGCATCGTATCACCTGTTTTCATTCATAACAATTTGAATGATTGTCGTTAGCTGAATGTGTAATTGATATTATGTCGAGGTTTATGATATTATGTGGGGGTTTATTTAAATCTTGCTATGTGAAGGGTTATATGAAAAATCTTGATGCGCCAGTGCTATTTTCTACAGAGCCTGTGTGAAGAAGTATTCGAGAATACAAAGAAAAGAAAATGCAAAGAAAGAATTTACTTCTCGCACACCAGGTCTACATGTAGCGGGTCTGAAAGAAATACTTCTTTGCAGAGTTCATCGATTATGTGATACGTGCGGAGTTCTTTGATCTTGAACTTATCCTGTAGTTGGTCGATGAATTCCTCGGCGTATTTAATGTTACGAAAGACGCATTCAGCGCTAAAGTCGTAGCCATTGTTTATGCGATAGAGGGTATTGACTGCGTGCTGATGGAGCAGAAAGTCTCGGAGGCGTTCGCGATCCTCTTTTCCCACCTTCAGTACGAGGTTTATATGGCAATCATAGCCGAGTTTTGCAAAGTTAAGAAGGCTTATGTGGCGCTTGACAAACCCGGTTTTGTTATTCTTGACGCGATCATAGATTGTTGAGATCGGCAGGTTTGTAGCACTGCTTATTCGTGTTAGCGTCTCTCGCCCATCTCGTCGCAAATGCATCATGATTTCAAGTTCTTTTTTTAAGTTCAGCATCAGCATCACCTGTGTTTTGGTTTGTTATCGCATCCGTATGATTAAGGGCTTATTCTCTTTTTTCAGAAAAACTGAATATTCTCTTATAGAAATGAAAGAAATATATATTTAATCCATAAGAAATATATATTAGTATAAGATATATATCTTATCGGTTAACGTGTGTGCGTATATTTTGGCGTTGTTTGTACATGTTAATGTTATATCCGGGGTGTAATAAATGATTCGCAAAGTCATCAAGCTCGCAGGCAACACATTTGTAGTATCTCTTCCAGCGAAATGGGTCAAGAAATACGGTGTACATAAAGGGGACGAGATCGACGTTGTGCAGATGGATCAGAAACTGATGATCCAGACAAAGCGAACCGGCGAGGCAGGCGATCTTACAATTGATGTTAGTGGACTTGGGCATGTGCTCAAGCGTGTTTTGGGCGCAGTCTATAAAGCTGGTTATGATGAGGTGCGCGTGAGGTTTTCAACATTGGTTGAGCTGCAGCAGATACAGGAAGTTGTCAGGGAAGAATTTATCGGTTTTGAAGTGATTGACCAGAAGAAGGATTTTGTAGTCTTCAAGAATGTGTCTCACATTGAGCCAAAGGAGTTCTCTGCGATGATGCGCCGTATGTTTCTTATCGTGGTCTCTGCCGGAGAAGACGCGCTTACAGCACTCAAGAACAAGGATACCCAATGGCTTTCTGCCATAGTCCTGCGCGATAAGGATGTGAATAAGATCTCCGATTTCTGCCGCCGTGTGCTCAACACGACAGGAACGTCGGACTACAAGCGTGTTCCGCCAGCGTACTTCATTGCGGAGCAAGTGGAAAAGGTGGGCGATCAATATCGGGATATTGCTGCCGCACTCGCCAAGAATCCGATAAAGCTTTCTGTTGAGGCGCAGAAATTATTCAGTGCGACGAATGCATATTTCAAGTCATTCTATGATGTTTACAATGCATTTAATCTTGAAAAGATAGATTCGTTTTGTGAACGCGGGGTTCGGCTTCGGAAAGAATTCGAAGTGTATTTTGAAAAAGCGCCACGGCAAGAGCTCAAGTTGTTGTTTACGCTGCAAAACATCGCAACAGGCATATTCGACATGAATGGCGCCCTGATGGCGTGCAATCTTTAGGTTCTTAGTCGACGAGAATCTTGATCTCTGAGAGCGCGTGCGAAAGTTGGCGGGCACTGCGTTCTTCGCTTTCTGTGGAGTATGATCTTGCAAATACTTCTGCATGTGTGCGGGCTTGATCAAGGTGGTAATTGATGACTGTGATTGGTGAATGGGCTGGCTGTGGTGTCGTGTGCTGTGAAGCGCGCACACGATAGCCCAAAATTTCAAGATGCCGCTGAATGCCGCAGAGGTGATACCAGCGCATCGTGTCGCACTGGTCAGGCTGATTGGCAGTGTATTTCTTTCGCTCGGCAAAATACGCCTGAATGATCGTTTCTTTGTCTTCCATATCGACGTACGCGCGGCCGAATTCAAGCAGAGTTATCATATCAAGCATGCACGCGTGCTCTCTGCGCGCCTCAAAATCGATGCACACCAGCTCGTCAAGGTCGCTCATGATGATGTTTTGCGGGCTGTGGTCTTTGTAGAAGTGGCGTGGCACCTCCCCCAGTGAACAGGTTAAGTCCGTGAGCGCGGTCATGATGCGCGGCAAGGTCTGCGGTGCAAGAATGACCCGTTGATCGTGCTTAAGTGCGCTGATGCACGCTGTTCCGCTTCGCCGAAGATAATATGAGGGGTCGTGAGCGGCGATGACGTCGTGCATCGGTCCATCGTCGCGTAGTCCGGCTGATCCCGTCAGATGAATATCTGCAAGCAGCTCTGCTGCCTGGACGAGTGTTCGCTTTCGTTTTCGTGCAGGCATGGTGTCGAGCAGTGAATCGAGTGTATGCGCGCCCGCTGTTTTGACAAGAAGGTATTCGGTGTGTTTGCACGTGAATACCCCGAGTGATTGCGCAATCCGGTCTCCAAGCTGTTCTCGAAGATACGCCATAGTTTTATGTTCTTTTTTCAGTTCGTCGGCAGCGCCGGCGGGATGGCGTGTATCTTGAATCTTTCTCTTAAAATACAGAATGTTGCGAATGATTTTGTTTGCTGAGTATACGAATACCTCATTTCGTTGCATTCCGACGGGTGTAAAAGCGCGTTCGATATCTGGCTGGTCGAGCAGTTTTTCGAGTCCGATGGCCCATTGGCGGCAAGACATGTCTGGGCGATGAAGCGTATCAAGCGCTTGTGCATACAAAAATCGCAGTTCGGGTTCATCCGGGTAATGCTCAACGATGCGCCGCCAGGCACTTATTGCTGAAAGTTCGTCAGTTTGTAGGT
>JACRKM010000096.1 GCA_016219765.1 Candidatus Woesearchaeota archaeon | reverse complement strand
CCATTGCATTTTCGCGAATTTGTCATGAAATGTAGGCGTAGCTTGCCTGAATCATGGCTTTTGAACACAGATGATAAAGAGAATAAAGAGAATAAGTCAAACAATGGAGGCTAAACAATGGGATATCTAAAATACGTACGGGAATTGTGGAAGAACCCGGCTGAAACAATGCCAGACCTATGGCGCCAAAGGCTCATAGAATGGAGGCAAGAACCAGCCACGGTCCGCATCGATCGCCCAACAAGACTGGATAGAGCACGTTCTTTAGGCTATAAAGCAAAAGGCGGATTTGTCATCGTACGCCAGCGTACAGAGCGCGGCGGGCGCTTGCGTGAAAAATTCCACGGCGGCAGACGCCCAAAGCACTTTCGCAGACTCAAGATAGTCGGTGTGAATTACCAGCAGGTAGCAGAACAACGCGCGCAAAAGAAATACCCAAACTGCGAGGTTCTTAACTCATACTGGGTTGCTAGTGATGGAAACTTCCACTGGCACGAAGTCTTACTTGTCGATAAGGAACACCCGCAAATCCTTGCAGATCCAAGCCTCTCGTGGATCGCAAGACCCCAGCACAAGGGACGTGTGTATCGCGGGCTGACCTCTGCAGGAAAACGCACACGCGGACTGTTCTCCAAGGGCAAGGGCTCTGAGAAGATCAGGCCAAGCCAGCGGGCGCATGACCGGAAGGCGAAGTGATTTTTCTTTTGTGTCTTTTTTATTTTCTCTTTTATATTTGTCTTTTATATTTATTCATCACCACAGAATGCTCAATTTTTGTGGCGCGTTCGTCTCGTGCACAAAATTTATAAGTTTGTAAATTCTACAATCCTGCATGGCAGGCAAATTTAGATGTGCAAACTGCAACTACCGTTTTGAATACAAGCGAGAAGGGGACCCAAGATCCTGTCCTTACTGTTCTAAGGTTGGGTCGCTGCGCCGTGAAGCATCCGCATCCGACGTGCTGCGTGCAGTGGAGAATATGCCTGATCGGTAAATAAGTAATTTAAACTGTTCTTCTTTTGTTTCCTTTTGCTTTTCTGCTGTTAAGTCTCGCCCTGGCAGTGCTGCGTACTACATAAACAAATACAAGAAAACTATAAATACAACATCAAACTGCCTCCGCACCATGCAAACCAAAACCATCCGCTTCCAACGAATCGAGGTTGAGAATCTCTCACTCAAAGACGGGGGCAACTTGAAGGTCTTCTACAGCGATGGTAAAGATCGGATGCTCACATACCCTTGCAAATTCTTAACGCCTGAAGATGACGCGAGCAAGATTCTTTTGCAAGTTAAGAATGCAGTCAAAAGCCAAAACTCAAGCGTTCTTTCTGATAATCCGCTGGATTGTTTCGTCAACATCCTCATCGAAGATGATGATGGCGCTGAAGAGAAAATCTCAAATTTCATCCGCGGTGTGAAAGAGAAGATCCACCGAGTCAAGTACTCCCGCATGGCAAGCGGCTACCTTGATGCGCTCAACAGCCTGAAAGGGCAGAAGATGCAATTTTAAAGAAAGGGTATTTGTTTAGCTAATCACTCTCACAGCGCCGCCACGACGCTCGCTATGTATGTGAGAGTGGAATGAGTATTCCAAGAGCTGTGCGATCGTATCCTTTCCTCGCTAGCTCGCAGGTCGGTGGCGGCGCTGCGTGAAACAGTAGCTAAACAAATACAAGAAAGGCAATTCTAAATAAAAAAGAGGTTGGCGTCTTAAAGTTCTCGGAGAACTCTGGCAAACTCATTTAATCCAAGTTGATTGTCAATGTGATAAGAAGTTACAAATCTTGGTGCTTGGATTATTCCCTGATTACATAAATCTGCTAATTCGCCATAAGTTGCGGACTCTTTTCCCAACTTCTTTAATTTTGCTTGTAAAACCTTATCATTTGGGAAAGCCCATTCTCTTGGATGTGGACCACCACAATGTCCTGCAACCCTTATTACTCGTCCATAATTTTTTTATTGTCTTCTCCCAAATATCGGATATTTTCTTTCGTGCATTTGAGCCGCAACTTCAAGTGGTAAACCATTCCCATCTTGAGCAGAAGCCATCCAATAATACCAAGCACGATTAAACGTCCAATCACAGAGTTTTCCGGATATAGAATATGGAACTTCTCCTTCACTTTTTTCTCCTCGAACAAGTTCAATTCCAGCTAAACATAATTCTTCTTGAATGTGTTCGTCTGCTTCCTCAACTCCTGCTAAATTTATCATTTTGATCACCTTTGAATTTAAAAGAAACAATAAAACAAAAAGTTCGTTAATCACTCCAAATCAAAAGCCGCTTTCTTGCAGTGGATTGTACTTTGGACCTGGTTTTCCGAGCAACGCCACACATGTTTCCAAGTTACCTTTGATGCCCGGCACTTCTTCAGCAAGCTCAGCAAAATGCTCCCTGTAGCGATCCGGTATTGCTGGCCGATCGAGGGGCCAGGAGACGCGCCCAGCGCTGCGTTCACGCTCAAATCCTGCTGGTTGATTGTTCTCAAAGTAGTAGCGATTTACCTGCGGCAAGCCGAACGCCGCTTCCCAACGCATTTCAATATATGCGACATCTTGACCATCTTTCGTGCCAATGATCAAGTCTTCCTGTATGGCACTCAAAAGGGCTTTTCTATACTGCAAATGATCTTCGCGCTGTAATTTTCTCCACATGTTTCTCACCATCATAATTCTCGGGGATTGCTAGGTTGCGAGTAGTAGTGTAACCGCGCCTCAACATTAAGCGCGACTTTAACCTCGCGAAAGAGCCTATCGGCATCACGCCAGATAGCTTCTGCTGTTGCCTTTTCAAAAATGCTGTAATCGCATACGACCACAGGGCCGTCCCTTCCCAGTTCCGTACGCGGCGAGCCCACCCGGGAAGAATCCACACCTCCATCTTGGTTGTAGTCTTCAAGCAAAATACATAGATTCGGATTCTCCTGTGTAATTTCGACCCTTTCTACGAGATTTCCTTCAGGAGGAAGAGAAACGGGAGGTTCAAACCTTTCTCTAACTGCATAATGCATTTTTCTGCCGTCGGGTAAAACGCCATCGGCTTCAAAGCCCGCTTTGCCGACCAAGTAGTACATATTCTTTACACAACACGCATCGCTGGTGGCTTTAGCACACGAGGCATTCGCCCCCAACGCCGCAAGAATGGCGCCTGCAGATACCGTCCGTCCCACAATTCCTGATATACTCATGTAAAACCCCTCCAAAGCTGTTTGTCAAAAGCTCGTAACCGCCACCGGTCAGACACACTTACTTACGTTCGTAAGTTTTAGCATTAGCTCAAACAACTAGTGTAAATCTTAGCGCATTGAAAAATAAAAGTATAAAAAATTGAAAAAGTTTAGCACTTACTTGCGCATCACGCGGGCAATGAGGCCCATGATGATTGCGACCATCGCAAGGTTTGCAAGAGCGAGCAGCATCAAGAATGCTCTGCTGTCTGTGAAACTCTTCTGCATTGAGAGATCAGTGAGCTTCGTTGGCTCTCTTGCAGCCGCGACTGCACTTGGTGCGCTTGCTTGTGGACCGCTAAAGAGCACTTCAACGTTTGAAGCCTTCGTACCAGTTGAAGACAATGCGGTCGTGCCGCTGCCTTGCGCTGTTGTGGCTGGCTTGCTTGGCGCACTTGTTGTTGATGTCGCCGAGCCGCTTGATCCGCTTCCCGAAGTTGTTGTGCTGCTTGTCGATTTGTCACAGACCACTGTAACATCAACGGTTTTACTGTCGCCTTCCTTAGTGGTATCGTATAGGAAACGCGCTTTGATCGCGTATGTTCCGCTTGATGCACTCGAAGGCACCATAAACGACTGATCGTAACTGAACTCGCGGCAGCTCTTATCAGGCTTCTCGACCGCGTCGCAATTATCATCCTGATAGTCGCCAAGCTTGAACTCCTTCTTGACGCTGATACCGAGCGCCGAATTCACGAGCTCCAATGCTGCATGCTTGTCGCTCTTCTCACCGAGGTTCTCGCCGTCGACCGACAAGACGAAGCTCTCACCGCAATCGACGGACGCAGGACTGACAGAAAGCTTTGTGAGTGTTGCGTCAACGCCATTCTCCCGGTCGACATTGACCTTGACTGTGAATGTTGCGCTGTGGCGTGCTCCATTCTCGTCCGTTCCTTCCGCAGTGAGAACCATCTCATGATCGCCATTAGCAGCTGCATTGTTGATGACATCCTCATCCCAGTCGATCATTACAGCATCGCTCTTGTCATCTTCGTCTATATCAAACTCATCAGACTCGCCGTCTACATCGTCGCCGTCTTCTCCCACTCCTTTGAATACTGCATCAATCTTGACGTCTTCAATGCTGGTCTTGCTGCCTGACGAGAACAGGTTCTCAAGAATTACCTTGGTCTGAAACTTATCGTGGGGCTTTGCATCGTCGCTGACTGAGTCGCCGCTCGCCGAAACTGTATCGAAGCTGCCATCGCCAACCGCCACCTGTACCTTATCAAAGCGCAGATTGCTTACTGCGTTCATCTTGAGAGGCGCAGTGGCCGTGACTTGGGTTGACGTGAATGTCATTACTCCGACCTGCTTGACACCAGAATCTTGTTTCTTCGGAACATAGCTGTTCACTGTGACAGTCGCAACTGCTCCCGGTGCAAGTGTTGCTGGCACTCCGCTAAACGTAGTGTTGGCAACGCTTGACGTCAGCGTAATTCCAGTCAGCGCCACCCCACCATTATTGACGAGGTTGAATGGCTTAGAGACCGTCATTTCACGCTCGCTCTGGTCAAACTGCACTGCCGGTAAGACTACAGACGGGTTTACGTTATTGACGACAACTGAGACTGGCTGGGTGAGCAGCGATCCACCGACAGTCAACTGGAATGTGCCGCTGTACGTGCCAGCAGGTTTATTTGAAGGAACATTGAAAGTGAATGCTAGCATTGTCTGGCCAGGAACGCTTGGGCTGATGTAATTTACAGTCACAGTTCCGCTTGTTGCTTCGCTGGGCGTGATGGTTTCAGCGCCATTGTTGAGCGTTGCGGACAGAGTATAAGGAACATTCACGAGGTTCGTGTTTCCTGTGTTCTTGACAGTGACAAAGAGTTGGCCGCTCGTGCCTTGCACGACCACTGGTGCATTTGCACTCACAGCCGCAGCAGGGCTTGGGTTGACAGTGACGCTTAACACTGCAGAATCTTGATTAGAATCGTCAAATTTTGCGGTGAGTGCTCCCGTATAGGTTCCTGCAAATTGAAGATTGGGAACATTCACGGTGACTACTGCCAGAGAACTTTGACCTGCGTTGAGGTTCATTGATGCAGGGTTGATCTGAACCGACGTTGAAGAAATGGTCTGGGTTCCTGATACAAGGTTCGTGCTTGTCAAAAGAACGCCAGTAAGGTTTGTGGAGCCGGTGTTTTCAACATTGAAACTGCCTTGGACACCACTATTATGGTTGCCCGTGAGGTTTACGCTTGATTCGACAACGTTGACAGTGCCGACAGCGAGTACACCAAGTGCACTAATTGCTAAAATCAAAATCATCAGAATCGTTACAACGGTCTTGTTTGCCATATTCCTTCCCCCTGCTTCATTTAGCTGGTTATCGATTGCTTACTACTGTATACTACTTACTACTCTACTATTAGAGCGTCAAACATAACAAAGCCTGCTACGGTCTGCACAGAACGTCCAGACAGCGACCCCCCTTTTTTGCTATTATAGAATAGTGTCTGGGATACACACCCCATATAAATATTTATCTGGAAAAACGGCTTGTTTGCAAGTTATCATAAAATGTTGTGGGGTGCTACTTTTTCTTCGTTTATACGGTCTATAAAGCTAGTCTGATATGTTCGTCTGTTTCTG
>JACRKM010000094.1 GCA_016219765.1 Candidatus Woesearchaeota archaeon | reverse complement strand
GGCCTCTTGATGAAGAAGTTGCTCTAAATAGACTTACTGATAAAAGGATTTCGGAGATGGCACTTCAATCTGTTTTTATGTATCAACCCAAAGTTCTTAAAAGTACAACAAAGGAGGGTTAAACATGTACAAATATATTCCAAATGATTATGGGAAGAAAAAATTTGGGCTAACGGAAGAAGCGTACATTGGAGGTGGTCTGACCACTTTGTTTCAGCATACGCTTGGCAGAGAAAACCTCATAAAGTTCATGATTGCGCAAAATCCTTTCTCTAACAAACGAACAAAAAAGGCGAAGATTATGATATGCCTTAACCTTGATAAAGTACCTCATGAATTTCCCCGTTTCCGTTCAATTGGCATAGTTGAGAAATACTAGAATCACATCAGAGCCGTTTCCAAACCCCTGCATTTCGCGGGGTTTTTTCTTTATGATATACTTTACAGTAATGAATTTTGATTCAATATTCTTGAATTAGTAAATTCATGTCTTGGAAGCTAATTCCATATTCTACCCCTATGTCCTCCAATCTCGCCCTATATACCAAATACCGTCCAAAATCCTTTGAGGAGGTAATAGGGCAGGAGCAGATTGTGAAGACGCTTTTAGGCGCTATCAAGGCCGGCAACATCGGTCACGCGTACTTATTTTGTGGTTCGCGCGGTACGGGAAAAACATCTATCGCCCGAATTTTTGCTCGTGCCATCGGCGCGCATGATGACGATATTTACGAGATAGATGCTGCGTCCAACGGCTTAGTTGAGGATGTTCGTGCACTTCGTGATGCTGTACACACGGTGCCACTTCATTCGAAATACAAAGTGTATATTATCGATGAGGTGCATATGATGTCGAAAAGTGGATTTAACGCACTCCTTAAAACACTTGAGGAGCCACCAAAGCATGTGGTATTTATTCTCGCGACTACTGATGACAACAAAATTCCTGAAACAATTGTTTCACGCTGTCAGAGTTTTCGTTTTGAAAAGCCATCACAGGTGACACTCAAAGAACTTGTTGAAACAGTTTCAAAAAAAGAAGGGTACACACTCGAGCCCGCATCAGCTGACCTCATCGCACTTTTGGGCGATGGCTCGTTTCGTGACACGCTTGGAATTCTGCAGAAGGTTATTGCATCATCAAGCGACAAAAAGATTTCTCATCAGGAGGTCGAAGTGGTTACGGGCGCGCCGGATAGTCGTCTCGTAAATTCATTTCTCAAAGCAATAGTCGGACGCGATGTCGAGGTAGGACTTACCACACTTCGCACCGCAATGGATCGCGGTGTAGAAGAAAAAGTATTCCTTGATTTGCTTTTGCGTAAAATGAGAGCCGTGATGATGTTCCGTTTTGTTATCGGTTCTCGCAAGGGGATGGCAGAGGATTTCCCTGCGGAAGACATTGCACTCATCGAAGACCTTTCCAAGAATGCAGTACAAACCCTTACATCAAAAGAGCTTGCCGAGGTCCTCAAGGCCTACGAAAGCGCGCGCGTTTCAGTGGTACCAGGACTTGCACTTGAGCTAGCCCTTTTTAATATTACCAATAATTAGCGTTGCCGAACAATGCTTTTTGGTGTATTGTGCACAGAGATTGCTGGTTCGTCTAACGGTAGGACACCTCCCTTTGGAGGAGGGTATTGGGGTTCGATTCCCTGACCAGCAGCCAAATAGGATTTGGTATAATGAGGCTAATGAGCACCAAAGCCCCAAAAGAAAAGGTGATTTTTCATATCGACGCGGATGCTTTCTTTGTGGGTGTTGAGGTGGCGAAAAATCCGAAGTTAAAGGGGTTGCCGGTGGTGACAGGCGAGGAACGTGGGATTGTTTCTGCGCTTTCATACGAGGCAAAGGCGCTCGGCGTTGTGCGTGGAATGCCCATCTCGCGCGTCAAAAGAGAATTTCCGCACGTCATTGTTCTCCCCGGAGACTACCGCTCGTACGTGGAGTACTCGGAGCGAATGTTTGAGATTGTGAATAGGTACGCATACGGAGTGGAGGAATACAGTATCGATGAGTGCTTTGCGGATTTCACGGGTCTCGACCGCACGCTCAAAAAGTCGTATCGAGAGATTGCCGAGCAGATCAAAAAAGAAATAAACGATGAGCTTGAGCTCTCGGTGTCTATTGGCCTCGCGTCTACGAAGGTTCTTGCAAAGATTGCATCGAACTGGGTCAAGCCAAACGGTCTCACAATCATCGAAGTAAGCACTGCGCCAGAGTTTCTTGCAAAGGTTCCGGTAAATAAAATCTGGGGCATTGGCCCAAAAACTTCTGAACAGTTGGTAATGAGGGGAGTGAAGACTGCCTTGGATTTTAGCGCCAAAGATATATCGTGGGTGAGGCAGAATTTTTCAAAACCCTATGAGGCAATCTGGCACGAGCTCAATGGCGTTTTTGTAAACAAAATAGATTCAGAATTAAAAACAACATATTTATCTATACAAAAGACGCGCACTTTTCATCCTGCAACAAACGACAAAACATTTCTCTGGTCGCAGATCTCGAAGCACATCGAAGACGCGTGCGCGAAGGCGCGACACTACAATCTGGTGCCAAAGAAAATTTCAATTTTTCTTAAAACCCAGGATTTCGAAATAGTAACCGTATCCGCTACGCTTTCTGCACCATCAAATTCACCGGAAATTTTGGCGGAGCTCGCGCACGAAAAACTTGATAAGATCCACACAAAAGGAATTCTGTATCGCACCGCGGGTGTGGTGCTTCAAGATCTGCTTCACAACTACACATCTCAAAAGGACCTATTTGGTGGCACCAACAAAGCCGACAAGCTCGACATCATTCATAAACAAATCGACGCTCTTGAGGATAAATTGGGGAAACGCGTGGTATACCTTGCTTCTACAAAAAAAGCTCTCGATCATAAAACAATAGGAACCGAGGCCGACGAGCTCGACCGCGATTTGCTGTTTTTGTAGATTAATAGTCGTTGCAATTATTTCTCGAACTCAGGTTGGTGGGGTTGACAAATATACTTTTCTAGTATTGAATGCTGGTAGCAAAAGGAGTTGTTATTTGTTAATCAACGTTTATAGAGAAGGAGTAAATCATGAATAAAGTCGTGTTGTTTGTTCTGGCAATGTTGGCTTTTGGCTCGCAGCCTGTCGCTGCTGCCGACACGCAACCAGTGTCTTCAGTTCTTGCTGTTGATCCGTCTCCAGCAGTCGCAGAAATGCCGGCCAGTCCGCCTGTAAAAGCAGAACAAAAAGCGGAACCCGTTGTTTCGGCGCCTTCTGGTAAGGAACTTGAATTCGGTTACACGTCTGGCATTATAGGTGTTTCTGCGTCGCCGATTTCAGGCGTTGGAATGCAGGCAAGCAATAGCTTCGACATACGTTATGTCGGGGTTGTCAGCAAACTTTTGCCTGACGTCAAATTTACGATCGGCGGTTCGCAGCGTAAATATGATGTCAACATGGATGGTGTAAGCTTGGGTAACGTGAATAGTACGACAATTTCCGGCACGTTGAGGTACATTTTCCCAATGCCACGGAAGTATCTGGCTCCGTATCTTGGGGCTGGTCTTTACAACGCCAGCTTTTCGGAGGCGCCACTTATGGACGGATTGCTGAGGCTCTCCTCCGCAAGCGTGTCTGGTGTCGTAGTCGAAGCAGGCGTGAAGTTCAAGGTAAACACGAAGGGCCACACCGTTGGACTGAAGACATCACACTACCTTGGCTCGACCGGATCAAACCGACTCGAGACAAGCTCTGGCAACGCTCTGCTCACCAACGTAAGCATTAAAAACAGAGATGAGGTCGGAGTGTTATTCTCGGTACCGCTCTGATCACAAGCCCCTGGGAAAGTCAGCTTTCCAAGGGGCTTTTCTTATACCATCTCCAAATAACCTATCCACGATAATCCAAAAATTTCGGCTACGACTTAATTTGGGATGGTATAATGTCCTTTAGAATGTCTGATAGTTAGCACAATGTCCTTTAGATTTAATTCAAAAAAAGTAGTGAATGCTGTTTCATAGTTTTTGTCTGCCTACAGCTATAGAATTAAAAATTTTATTAACCCACGATTTGTTTTGTTGCTCGTACTTGACAAGTTGTCAACTATTTGCTAGGGTGGCAGTTAGTTAGTTAGTCAGGTGTTGGCAACCGGAGGCAAGCTCCCGAGCCGTATCAATTCTATATAACGACGTAGACGAATCAGCAGACAGGTCACCAGAGCTGTGTCTGAACACGCGTCTTGGACGAAGACTTATGGGAAGTACTTTTTCCATTTCCGAGCCGACCTGCCCGCCACCGCCCTATCGCTCTATAATGAGCAGTCAGGCGATAGCAGGCGGTAGAGTTAATATAAGGGTTGAATACCTCGCCTCTCTGGGGCGGTAAATGTGTGAACGTAGTGAACAACATTTCCACGGGGCTTGCCCCGGGGAAAGTACCGCTTTTATTGTTTTTTAGACTCTTGTAGCAGTTTGGACCGGTTCTTTTTAATTTTTTGTGCGTATTTTTGACCTCGTTTTGTTTCGTTTATATTTATTACTTAAGCCGTACACTATGAGCTCAATTACCACAATTACCACTCAATTTTTCAAAAATGTTTTCAAGAAGGCAATCATTATAGTTGCCTCTTTTGCGTACCTATTTTTTGTTCAAGGAAGCGCCCTGGCAGCTACGCAGACCTACACTTCGAACGGAACTTTCACTGTGCCAGTCGGAGTCAACCAGCTCACTGTTTCTATGAGTGGCGCTGGCGGTGGCGGTGGCGCCCTTAGCAACAGTGGCGGTGGCGCGAGCGGGGGAGCATCATCTATCGGCGCGCTTTTGACTGCCGCAGGCGGGAATGGTGGTCGCAACGGCAGCGCTGACATTGGCGGAGGAGCTGGCGGGCTTGCCGGTGGAACAGGTGGCCTTAACGGGTCAAACGGCACAGACTTAGGTTATGGTGGTAATGGAGGAGACAGCCTTTTTGGGACTGGCGGACCAAGGAACTCAAGTAAATTTACTAATGCATCTAATGGAACTGGGTATGGCGCAGGCGGAGGCGGTGGGTTTGACGGCGGAGGCGGTGGCGGCGCGCAAGCATTTAGTAGCACTACAATCTCAGTGACACCTGGGCAGGTTCTTCCTATAACAGTTGGGGCTGGTGGAACTAGAAGCACTGGTGATGGAGCGATGGCATTTGGTGGTAATGGTGCTCCTGGTTTTGTGCAAATTTCTTACGTTCTTGATACAACTGCGCCTGTCATTACCCTTCTTGGATCTACGCCTGTGACAGTAAATTATGGAACAGCATACGTTGACGCAGGCGCAACCGCCGTCGACAATATTGACGGCAATCGCACATCAAATATTGTTACTGTAAATTCTGTTAATGTGAACGCCTTGGGAACATACACGATCACTTATAACGTTTCAGATACTTCAGGAAATGCTGCCACACAGGTAACACGCACGGTAAATGTGGTGGACACCGTCGCCCCAGTCATCACTATTCTCGGTGCAAACCCTGTCACTGTTGCACAAGGCAGTGTCTATACAGATGCCGGCGCAACCGCTCTCGACAATGTGAACGGCGTTCGTCCTGTGACCACAACTGGCACAGTCAATACTGCAGTCGTTGGTGTTTACACAATTGCATACACAGCATCTGACCTTTCATCGAACACTGCGACTGCAACTCGCACCGTGAATGTTACGGATCAAACTGCTCCAACTGCGACAGTCGCATACAGCACGACAGCGCCAACAAACGGCAATGTTACAGCGACGATGACACCAAGCGAATCCGTAACTATTACGAACAATGGCGGTCTTTCAAGCTACACTTTCACCGCGAATGGTTCATTTACTTTTAATCTTACAGATACTGCCGGAAACACAGGATCTGTGACCGCGACAGTTTCCAATATCGATAAAATTGTCCCAGTCATCACGATTACTCCATACACACTCACACCCACAAATCAGGATATCGTAGTGACCGCATCCACAAATGAGGGAACATTAAACGCGAGCTCCACAACGTTCACAGTGAACGGCAGCTTCAACTTTGTCGCAACAGATACTGCCGGCAACGTTTCAACTTCAACCGTTATCATTACGAACATCGACAAGATTATTCCTGTCATAACTTTGTTTGGAATCGATCCAGTAACGGTTGCGTATAGCAGTGTTTACAACGACGCTGGAGCAGCCGCGTTTGATAATATTGGCGGTGATATCACCTCGTCAATTATTGTCGCAAATCCGGTGAATACCAATATTTCGGGTACTTACACAATGTCCTATAGCGTGTCCGATAGCGCCGGAAATGCTGCCATACAGGTAACACGCACGGTAAATGTTGTGGACACAGCCCCTCCCGTCATCACGATTCTCGGCAGCAATCCTGAGTCAGTTGTCATCAATACCGCATACATAGACGCGGGAGCGACGGCATTCGACAATGCTGACGCTACCACAACGGTCGCGACCACAAGCACTGTCGATACTTCTATACTAGGCGCCGACACCGTGACTTATGTTTCCACCGACTCATCTGCAAACACTGCGACTTCAACTCGTGTGGTGAACGTCATTGCGGTTCCCGACACCGCAGCGCCAGTCATCACAATTCTTGGCGCTAATCCGCTAACAATCGAAGGTGGCGCTGTTTACGTTGATGCCGGCGCAACCGCTCTCGACAATGTCGATGGCGACATAACAGCAAATATCGTTGCAACGAGTACGGTGAATACTGCGGTTATTGGAACCTACACGGTCACCTACAATGTATCTGATAGCTCTGGCAATAATGCAACTCAGGTTACTCGCACAGTTAATGTTGCGGATACCACCGCTCCTGTTATCACTATTGTTGGATCAAATCCAGCATCAGTAGTGGCTAATAGTGTCTATACAGAGCTCGGCGCAACAGCTCTTGATAATGTGAACGGAGTTCGTCCCGTCACTACTATTGGCGCTGTGGATACTTCAGTTATTGGTGCTTACATATTGACATACATTTCGAGCGATCTTTCTGGAAATATCTCAACCGCAAATCGCACGGTTAATGTCGTCGCGGCAGATTCGCTCTCACAAGTGACGATAACGAACTCTACGATAGGCGGAATTTTCTACGCGTCGTATACACCTACGATTGCTTCTGGGGCAGCACTCGGAATTACAGGCACTTCAACGATTACCAATTCGACTATCAACGCTCCGTGGAATCTTACAGATGTGAACTTTAATGGAGTAACGCTTACTAACGCTACGGTAGCGCAAACGAATGTTGCAAGTTCAACTATTATCAATGCTAACCTTACGGCATGCACAATTACAAACTCTTTTGTAAAAAATTACTTTGCGATAGGCTGTGCTGTGACAGACTCCATTGTTGACCCAGTTGGAGGTCTAAATGATCTTACTGGTACGACCGTGTCTGGTAACTCGCAAATTTACTACTCTGATGTTACGTACTCGACGGTTGTCAGTTCATACATCGCAACATCGACAATCAGCTACTCGACACTCGCGAACGCCACTTCGACCGATTCGACTATTGCAACATCGACAATCACCGGAAGCACTATCGATTTATCCGCGCTTACTTTTGCTGATGTAACAGGAAGCACAGTAACCGCGTCAAGCACTATTACATCATCTACTGTTGCCACCTCAACTGTGAGTGGCAGTACAATTAGCGACAGCACAAGCATAACAAACAGCAATATTGTTGATGCAACAGTTGCTAGCTCTACATTAAACAATGTTACCGTCCTTGGCACAGGTTCAACGATCACCAATTCAACGCTTTCAAATACGACAGTCACTGATGCTGTTATCGTGAACGACATAATGTCGAGCGGAACGATTGTGTTGCCGGACGGCACCCCCATGCTTGTCTCCACCTCGACCCAGCTTTCAAGTTTGGTGAATTACGCGCCAGTCGCATCCTTTGGCACAGCTGTAAACAATCTTAATCTGGCCATTACAGACACAAGCATTGATCCAAACAGCAGCGCGGTATTTACAGATTCGTGGACATACAATTGGGATTTTGGTGACAGCGCTGCGTCAACTCTCGCCACAACAACTATTGGCAACAATAACCAAGCGCATACTTATGTCTCGGCTGGTTCATACACTGTATCTCTCACAATCACTGATCAGTACGGACTTTCAAGCGCAACGTCGTCGCTCGTAACCGTAAATGCGCCAATAGTTCCAGACACAACAGCGCCAGTCATTGTTATTCTTGGAAATAATCCAGAGACAGTTACACAGGGCAGTGTCTACACCGACGCTGGCGCAACTGCATTCGACAACATCGACTTGGACATT
>JACRKM010000090.1 GCA_016219765.1 Candidatus Woesearchaeota archaeon | reverse complement strand
GAGGCTTGAGAAGCGGGCTGAATTCAAAAGCAGCTTAAACACCACAAAAACATACGCGAAGTTGTATAGCGGAAACCGGCAGCGGGAGATGACCTCGTTTCCTTGAGCGAGAAAGTATCGCGTCGACGAGTGACAGGGTTCCCTTTTAGGGACGTCACGAGGCGCAGGATTCATTTATCAGCAGCAAACCATTCAGCATTAAACCAACAACAAATTTGGAAAAGAGAAAATAAGTGCGGAGGACCGGGATCGAACTGCCTAACCCATAAGAGCATAGCTCTTATCAACTCAACAGGTGACGTTCGCCTGCTGGCTCAGTCACCTTCAAGACACGAAAGAAAATAAGTGCGGAGGACCGGGATCGAACCGGCGAACCCCTTCGGGAACAGGCCCTGAACCTGCCGCGTTTGACCACTTCGCTACCTCCGCATAGAGTGGCTGGTCAGTTGCCGAAAAAGACTTGTCTTTTTAAGCTTTTGGAGGTTGTTTCGGCGTGGCGGCAACAGGACTGAAAACTATATTAACGAGCGCGCTAAATATCCTGTCATGCTGTCAAGTGTCAATGTTTGAAGAGGTGAATTAAATGTCTGCAAAAAAGAAGTCTTCAGCAAGAAAATCAAGCAAGAGTGCTAAGAAGTCGCCTGAAAAGAAGATGATTAAGAAGTCTGGCCACGTGTGTGAATTCTGTTAAAAGGGAAGTATTCTCTCCTTTTTTGTTTTTACAATGAGATACATCATGGCTGCTGTGCACGACATCATGTTCAAGGCGCGCATTCAGGATACTGTAAGAGAGCAAGGGCAGGCAGTCACATTCACGCAGCATGTTGAAGACGTAATCGTTTCAAAGCCGGATATCTTGATCGTCGATCTGAACTTTGCCGACTTTCAACCGATCGAGTCGATTCGAAAACTCCGTCAAGTATTGCCGCCCACGCTAAAGATCGTCTGTTTTGCATCTCACGTTGATCGTGATATTCAGGAGCGTGCAAAGCACGCTGGAGCGGATGTGGTGATGCCGCGATCGCGCTTTGTTGTACAACTACCGCAATTTGTGTGAATTGATGAATGAATTAGACGTATTCAAATACCAAATATTTTTATAGAAAGGCAGCCTAATGGAACATAATATGCATTTCACAAGGAGGTGAAAGGAGTGTTATCAAAATATCTTGAACCGTACAAGCATTGGGCGAAAGTTCCATTGCGCCTTGTTCTCGGCGGAGGCTTTGTCGCCCACGGCGTTTTGAAATTCATGAGCCTTGCGGCTACAGTCGGTTTCTTTACCGGGCTAGGATTTCCCGCAGGCACAGCGCAGTTTGTCGCAGCAATAGAGGTCCTTGGCGGAGCAGCGCTCGTGCTCGGCTTATTCACGCGCTGGGCAGCAGCTGTGCTAACCGTTTTGTTGCTTGTAGCGATTGCTAAAGTGAAAGGCGCGATGGGTTGGATGGGCGGCTGGGAGCTTGATGCGGCATATATTGCAGGACTCCTCTCGCTGCTTACGACTGGCGGCGGCAAAGTATGGAATCTCGAGCACAAGCTATTTGATAAGGAGTGCTAAGTCTTTTCCAAAAGTTTTTTCTTTTTTGTGTTCTCTTTTTCTATAGGTATAAGCGAACGCGAGTGACTGACGATGGCTCTTCCCATGATCAAGAAAGACATTCTAATGGTCGATCTTGCGCTATATCTTAGAAAGCACAAGACGCTAATTATTTCCGATGTGCATATAGGATATGAGGAGGCGCTCAACAAGCAAGGAATATTGGTTCCCAGGTTTCAGTTTAATGATATTATCAAACGGGTAGAAGGCATCTTTTTGTTGCTGAAGAACGAAAAGCTGCCAATTGAAAAGATCATCCTTGCAGGCGATGTGAAGCACGAGTTTGGGACGATTTCTGATGAAGAGTGGAGAAACACATTGAAATTTCTTGATTTTCTTCAAAAACGCTGTCAAAATCTTACACTGATCAAAGGAAATCATGACAAGATGCTCGGCCCTATCGCGAACAGAAGAGACTTTCAAGTCGTCGACCACGTCGATCTTGGCGATGTTTTCATTTGTCACGGCGATAAGACTCCGAAAATCCCCGCGGCTGTAAAGATGATAATCATAGGTCACGAGCATCCTGCCGTGTCTATCAGCGACGGTCTTCGTACAGAAATCTACAAATGTTTTCTCCTGGGTTCTTGGAAATCAAAGCAAACAGGGAAAATACTAAAAAAGAAACGCGATCTTGTAGTTCTGCCATCATTGAATCTCGTTACTGAAGGCACCGATGTAATGAAAGAAGAATTACTGAGTCCATTTTTGTGGCAAGATGTGGGGCAATTTAAGGTTTTTGTCGTTTCACGGCCTGGAGAAATTTTATATTTTAAGAAAGTAAACGACATTGGGAGAAAATCTTAGAAAAGCAGATGAACGTTGATCACGCTCACGGCGAGAATAGCACTCTGGTTGCAATATGTTTGCGCAAACACGAAGCGGAAAACGTCGAGTTCGCGGTGATGTTTGTGCCGGTTATTACGGAGTACGATGCTGTTCATAGTTTTCCAGCAAGGAGCGCCGCTTTGCTTCGTTTGACAAGACTTCGTGGCAGGCTGATGTGTCCGTATTCAGGTTCTCCGCGCAATGTCGATGGCAGGTGCACAATTCCATTATTTCTTGCATTGAGATACCGGTGTGTCTGCGTGCTTGTTGAGCCTACCTGTTCAGGATCTCCCAGAAGCACCATCTTGGTCCCTTCGCCGACGCGTCCTATGATAAGCTTCATTTGGTCACGCGTGAAAAGATGTGCTTCGTCTACGATGACATACTCTTTGCGGAAAGTCCTTCCAGCAATATACGTTGCTATTTCAAACTGCAAAAGTCCGCTTTGTTCCATGCGTTCGATCTCCTCATCGATCACGCGCTGTTCTTCCCTGTGCACCTGGTAGTAGCGCATGATCTCTCTCAGGTCATCAACGAACGGTTGAACCCAGGGATCGACCTTTTCACGCTTGTCTCCGGGAAGAAATCCCATGCCCTCGTCTGTCCCGACGAGAGGTTTCATGTACCTAACTCGTTCGTAATATCTTTGTTCAAGAGCGAACATTCCTACAAACGTGGCGAAGAGAGTTTTTCCGCTTCCTTGAGGTCCTATCACAGAAACGATCGGAATTGCTTGGTTTGCAAGGAGTTCTACATAGGGTATTTGTTCTTGGTAAGGGGAAAGTTCATAGTTAAGAATTGATGTGATGAGGCGTCCATTCGTGATGTTGGGAGTATTTTCTTTATTCGCTGAGCGCAGGCTCCTCTCAATCTCATGCAGCAATCGTTCAAGCGCTGGCTGATTTGTATGAAGCCTCTTAGCCTGATAGAGCAATTTCTTGTATTGCGTTTTGGACATGGAATCAGGGATGCAGTGCTGTCTGATTTTCAGGAGAGCATCGTTCACTTCTGTTTGTAACTCATCAAGTGATTTACGTTCTTTGTGAGAACTTGTCGGTATTACTAAACCTGCGCTAGCACCTGCCACTTCGTGCACGCGTGTTCTTTGTTTTTCAAGAAATTCCATGAACATTTTATAATTTGCAAGCCGATCAAGTGAGGGTTGGCCTGTTGTGGGTTTGCCTGATATGTCTTTTGATGTTTTATTTGCGTGTGCCCCTCGGACGATTCTGTACAGCGGGCTCTCATCGGCGTCTTTGGCGCATTTTGGCAGCAATTCAATTATTTGGTTGGTGTGCAGATCCCCTTGTCTAAGCGCTTTATGTATGGGGCGAATTTTTTCTGTGGGAAAATGGTCTGTTGCGTGAATTTCAGCAATCTTTTTTGCCGGGAGAATGAATGAACGTCTGCCAAGGTACAGCTGGCTGGGTTCTGTGATTGTTTCGTATTTGAACTCATCAACATGAAGCCCGAGATCTGAAGCTTTATTTTGTGCATTTATATCCTGTGTGACAAAATAGAATTCGTGATTGCAATGTTCGTTCTCTTTTTTCAGTGAGAGTATCGCTTGCAGTATTCGATCATCGTTGTTTGGATAGACGCTGTTGAATCGTTGAAGAAATGCTTGTTCATTGTGTTGGACAAAGTGAACACGCGCTCCATTCTCTGCAAAGATCAATGCGACGTGGTCATCGATGGTTGCGTCACGCTCCATGCGGCGCAGGTGGCGAAGTGTCAGCATTGCATGTGCTGCAGCAATGGAAGCGGATCGGTCTTGCTGGTGGCGAAGGTGGTCAAGCTCGCGTTCGACTATTTCAAGAATGATGACTTCGTTGGGGTCGTTGATTTTGCCATGCCTGTCTTTCATAGGTTGAACGGCAAGATGCTGCAGGCGTTTCGCGAAAGTGTCGCGCATTTCTGGCTCGGTGAGCCCTGCAAGGATGTAGGGAGCGAATGGGTTTAGGATTAGTACGTTTGTATCTGGCACGTATACTTTCACTCGGCGATTAATGGCGGAATCGAAATGATGGTCTTCAGGAAGAGAAAGCGCTTCAGGAGTGCTTGCCGCGTCAGGAGTTCGTGCTGGAGGGTGTGAAGTCATATGCCACCATTCCACCTCTCTTAATGCGCACAAACACAGGTCTATATATAAAAGTTTCGTTGAGAATTTTCCGTTAGTTATCCGTCGACAATTTGCTGCTTTGATGTACAATACAGCCGCATGAATATCCTCGCAGATATGGAATCATAAAGTATTTAAATCTCAAATCCCTGTTGGCAGCAATGGAAAAGATGGAAGGAGAAGACTGCCCATTTTGCTCTACGAAGAATCTCACGCTGATGGAAGACGAGATCGAGGTTCCTTATTTTGGGAAGGTTTTTTTGTTTTCGATGGATTGCTCGAATTGCAAATATCACAAG
>JACRKM010000091.1 GCA_016219765.1 Candidatus Woesearchaeota archaeon | reverse complement strand
GGCAAAAAAGAAATTCTCAGCAAAACCCCTTTAACAGCTTCATTTTTGACTGTTTTAGTTAGCGAGTTCGGCGACAAAACGCAGATAGCTTCCGGATTATTGGCCGCTAAATATTTAGCTCCTGTTCCGATCTTTATCGGATTCGTTCTGGCACTTGCAGTAGCAATAGGATTCAATGTTTTCGTTGGAAGTAAAATCGCCGGGCGAATTCCAAGAAAAACAATAAAAATCATCACGGCGATACTATTTATCTTGTTTGGGCTGTTTACTATATTATATTAAATTATCTTAAATCTGCACTGCAGTATTCTTAGCGGTGCAGTATTCTTAGCGGTTAACAAAAATAAGAACTAACGCCAGCCGTCCTACAATTCCAGATATACTCATTGTAAAACACCTCCAACGCTGTTTTCTGTTTTTAACTGTTTTTTAAACAACAAAAATAGTAAAAGAAAAAAGATTTCAAAAAACAAACTTACTGTGCGCTATTCACGGTGAGACTGGCAGACCGAAACCTGTCGCGGTGTCATCACCTGGCGTGTGCAGGTCGTGCAGTTTTGCAAGATCTTGCAGGTATGTTCGTGTCGCTGCTGCACTTCCTTGCCAGAGTTTGGCTGCAAGTCCGCTCACGTGGGGCGTTGCCATAGACGTGCCGGAAAGCGTGGCATAGCACCCATTACTCCACGTTGACAGGACAGAGACTCCTGGTGCTCCGAACTCTACCTCTCGCGCTTCTTTCACATAATCACCATCATTGACTCCGCGCGAAGACCAGCTCGCAACAGCTTCGGCGCTGTCGATAGCTCCTACAGCGACGACAGCTGCATTGGCGCCTGGCCAATCGATGCTGCCGTCCGCAGGCCCATCATTGCCTGCTGCTGCAACTACAAGAACGCCTTTGCCAACAGCGTATGCGATCGCGTCACGAATGAGTGTGCTTTCTGAATCTGAACCGAGACTCATGCTAATGATGTTTGTGCCCTGGTCAGCAGCGTAGCGGATTGCTGTTGCGATGTCGTCAGACCAGCAGCTGCCGCCTGATCCACAGACCTTCACCATCCACAGGTTTGCTTGTGGAGCAACACCGAAGATTCCTTTACCATCAGCGCCTCCGTTGGCAGCAATAGTTCCTGAGACGTGCGTGCCGTGGCCATTCCTGTCAGTGCAGCCGTTCTGGATCCCGCTTTTTGTTGCATCCTTGCACAATTTCACGCTCAAGTCAAGATGATTCTTGTTAACGCCTGTGTCAAGCACTGTGACATTCACTCCGGCACCGCCAGAGCCGCCATTTACTTTGACAACTCCCCAAGGTTTCTGTACGCTTGGTGTGCATGTGCGTGTGACGACAGCAGATGGCTTTGCAAGGGTGTGGTAGAGTACCACTTCTTCGACCTCTACACCAGATTGTTCAAGCGCTTTCGCCTGACTATCGGTCAGTTCACTCGTGAAACCACCCTCAAAATTATGCTGCACAGCAAAAGCGGTTTTGAGAAGTTTATCATTTGACTTCACGAGGTACCTTCCTTTTTTCTCATGCGAGTCTTGTGCTGCTGCAAAAACTGAAAGGGCCAATGCAGCCACCACCAAAATTAAAAAGATAGAAAAGGCTATTTTTTTCATGGTTTTCATCCTCCTTACGTTAGATTATCATAACAAGAGAAAAAATGTTTTTCTCTTTTTTTCTCTTATTTAACACCCGGTTCCCTGTTTCATCCGGTGTATTTTTCCTAAATTATGCTAGCTTATACACCATCAAAAAGTTATTGATGAAAAAATTTATTGATGAGAAGAAGTATTTAACGCTTCCGAATTGTGAGACTGTGTCCTGTTATGTCTCCGACGACTTAAAGGAGGAGAGCGCAGCGGGACAAAATCCGAAAGATTTTTGAGTTCAGAATTCAGGGGGTCACTCATATTAACTTCAAGGTAGTAAAAGAGCCGAAAGACTTATAAAGATGTTTTTAATATATGATTGTGTGAGATTATATCAAAGAATAACTGCTGGAGGACTTGTAGTTACAGGGAGTCTAGGACTTTTTGGATGCAAACAAAGAGATGATGCAGCTCCAAATGATAGACGGGTTGTTTACGCTGATGTAAATAAAGATGGCATTCAAGATTTACTTTACGCAACTATGACTGAAGAAAATCAAGATAAAGATAATGATTATTATGATTGGGACTTATTTCTTGCGTTAGGGTATAGTGATGGAAGATTTTCTGAATCCAAAAAAATTGCGACAGTGGGAATGCCACCAAATGATTTACAAGCAAAAGATTTGAATGGTGATAGCAATCCAGACATAAGTTATTTAGTTATGAAACCCGGAGTTACAGGTAAAGACGGAATATATTATGATTGGGGATTGATGGTTATGGATGGTAATGGGGACGGTACATTCAAATCTCCAAGAGAAGCTTATAATTTTGATAAAAGTCCCGGTGCCAATTAAGTAAATCTTTTGGTTTCTATCTTTTAGCCCGAATCTGAATTATACCCGCAATTATTGTAATTTTATAACTTTTCTACTAAGCCGATCTCAAGAAAGATTTTAATACGACCTAACTCGAGTTCATTACATGAAAAAAATCACGAATAAAAGTGCCCTTACAATACTTCCAACAAAGTGTGGTGAGTTCGAAGCTGTAGCATACCGTGATGATGCCGCGCGGGAGCATCTTGTGTTGGTAAAAGGGCGCATCAAAGGTAAATCCGATGTGCTCGTCCGCGTCCACTCCCAATGCCTGACCGGCGACACTCTGGGTTCGCTACGGTGCGATTGCGGAGAGCAATTGCAGAAAGCGTTGCAGATTATCGCACAAGAGGGCGGCGTTCTTGTGTACCTTCAGCAGGAGGGCAGGGGCATCGGACTTCTTAACAAAATCAAGGCATATGCACTACAGGATAAGGGGATGGACACAGTCGAAGCAAACCTCAAGCTCGGCTTCAGCGAAGATGATCGTGAATACGTGATTGCGACTGAGATCCTCAAAGATCTTGGTGTATCCTCTATCAGACTGCTGACGAACAATCCGAGGAAGATCGAGGGGTTGCGGCAGGGTGGCATCGTCATCAGCGGCAGTGTGCCGGTGAAGGTCAAGCCGAACAGGATCAACGCAGGATACTTGCGCACCAAGCAGGAGAAGTTAGGGCATCATCGGTGATGCGTGAAAGGAATCCATGCAGTCCGTGAGGTCTCGTGCACGGACCGACTGCTTGCATCGCGCCTCTTTTTCAGACCGGCAGAAAAACCTTGACAAAACCCAAATCCTTTGATTACACCGCCTGTATATTGCCTGTATCTCCACAGCGAGCTGTGCGACGACAGAGCGTAAGTGAGATTCAGGACAGGCCGGCGAATACGGGGTTGGTGCGAAAATAATTACTATTACTTATCTTGCCGCCGCCACCGCAACGCTCGACGCGTCGCTCGCCCACCGCCACGCCAGGCTCGTGATATGGCTGTACTCATAGAGGACCGACATTCCCCGATGGGGCATCCCCCTTGTCGGTACATATGTGTTTCTTTCTATCTCTCGCAGAAAGGCGGTGGCGGTGAGCATGGCAGCGAAGCAAGGGAATTTCGCACCAACCCCGGCGAATACAAAACCTATATAAACATCATAAGAACTCTGCAATTAATGGTCAGCACATGAACCAGATCAGATTGGGGCTTACATTCAACGATGTTCTTCTTGTTCCAAAACGTACACCGCTAAGTTCTCGTACAGAAGCTGACGTAAAAACGAAGTTTACAAGAAATATTTCTCTGAACATCCCTTTTGTCAGTGCCAACATGGCAACCGTAACAGAGAGTAAAATGGCGATCGCGATGGCTCGTCAAGGTGGACTTGGGGTTATCCATCAGTTCTGCACTATCGAAGAGCAAGTGGAGGAAGTGCGGCAAGTCAAGAAGAGCACAAGTTATGTCATTGAAAATCCTGTCTCAGTTCCGCCGCAGGTAACAATCGGCGAAGGGACGGTGTTGATGAACAGGGAGAACGTGACAAGTTTGCTTGTTAAGGCTGGAGAGGAACTTGTTGGAATATTCACTTCTCGCGATTATCTTTTCGAAAATGATTTCACGAAAAGGATTGCAGAAGTAATGACTCCGCAAGAGCGCCTCGTGACCGCGCCCTTTGGAATCCCTCTTGAAGACGCCAAGGCCATTTTGCATAAGTACCGTATCGAAAAGCTTCCATTGATGCAGGACGGAAAAGTCAAAGGACTTATCACGACGCAGGACATCAAGAAACTTGAGTTCTGGCCAAACGCGTGCCGTGATGAGAAAGGAAAATTGCGTGTTGGCGCGGCAGTCGGAGTCAAGGACACGATCGAGCGCGCACGCGCACTCATCGATGCAGGCGCAGACGTAATCGTGCTCGATATCGCGCATGCACATTCGGATCTTGTGATCCAGCGGTTACGGGAGCTAAAGTCGTCATTCAGGATCGACGTCATGGCAGGCAACATCGCGACAGGGGCAGCTGCAAAGGATCTGATCGAAGCGGGCGCCGATGGCCTCAAGGTTGGCATCGGCCCTTCGCCGGTGTGCACCACAAGGCTCATCTCAGGAAGCGGGATTCCGCAGCTTACTGCGATCATGGATGTATACGCTATTGCAAAAGAGCATGGTGTTCCTGTGTGCGCAGACGGTGGTATGACATATCCTGGCGACATAACGAAAGCGCTCGCCGCTGGTGCAAGTACTGCGTTCTCAGGACGCATCTTTGCAGGAACCGATGAAGCTCCCGGCTATATCATAACAAAAGACGGCAGGCGCTACAAACGATACATGGGAAGCGCTAGTTACGACAGTAATCATGAGCGCAAAGAGAATGCGGAAGGAAAGAAAGTCAAGGAAAAGCTTGACGTGTTTGTGGAGGGCGTCTCGACGCTCGTAGACTATAAAGGCTCTGTTGAGGAAGTGATCAAGGGCCTTGTCAAAGGCCTGCAGAGCGGTATTAGTTACTGCGGCGCGCGGAGCATCGATGAGATGCGAAATAATGCTGAGTTCATCCAGATCACTGGCGCAAGCTGGGAAGAGAGCAAGTCAAGAGGAACAAAATTGTCTGAGTAGCAAATGCGCGCATTGTTTCAAGATTTTTCAAGATTTATTTTGAGATTTCAACGGTTGTGGCCAGATTAGCAGAAAAATGTTGTAGTCTTTTGACGTTTTTGAATTTTCTTATTTCTTCATCATTAAGATAATGCGCCTTGAAAAACAGAATCGAAGCAGAGTATAGCCACCAGCGCACGTACCATTTTGGACGTGTGAAGAATATAAGGAAGAACTTTCCACGTGGTTCGAGAAATTTTTGTGCGCTATTTACAAATGACGCCGGCGATTTGAGATGCGATAGGACCCCAGGTGCAGATGATGATGTCATATTTTTTATGAATGCCGTCCAGTGAAGTTATGTCTCTTTGTTCAAATTGCACATGCCGAACTCTCCTGAATTTGCTCTTTGCTACGCTAAGCATGTCTTTCGAGAAGTCAAGCCCGCGATACTCCTTGAAGTGAAGGCCCAGTGATTGCATCGTTTCAAGATTGGCGGCGGTCCCGCACCCAAGCTCAAGGACGGTTTTGTTCTTGTCGACGTTTTTTGCAAGAAAAACATGCAATTCCTTCTCTGCCCGTGAGACGATAATCCAGTTCCACAGGCGCTTGAATAGGTCGTACCATCGCGCATTACCAATGGCATACAGTCGTTTTACATCCTTTCCACGCATGGTGCTATTGTTTGGACGAATAGTTATAATAATTTTATGGTGCAACAGCACCGATTTCCACGTTAAACGCCACGCTCCCCATCAACACAATCATCAACACGATATTCCAGTCGTAATAATTTTATCAATAAGATATTTAAATAGCCTAAAATAGGGCGAGTTCATGAAACCCGCAAGAGAACCTGCTAAAGAATCTTACACCGGCGTGCTGGCTGCAGATATATTGCGAAAGTATAACGGCATCGTTGAACGCAGGCGTGCAGCTGGAAAATGCTTCTTCAATGGCTGCCAACAGCGAGCTGTAGGCCTGCTCGATGAGCTGAAAGGTGCTGGAGCTGACGGGTTTGTGATGGTCGTGAATTCCATTGATTGTTTGGTGCATGAGAGCGGCGCTTTCTTCCACTTTCACCACGTCGCTTTCACCTGGGACGGCCTTGTTTTCGATCCCAACTATTCAAAAGCCAGACCTCTGCCACTTGAGGATTACATTCGTGAGGCGTATTCTTTTCCATCGAACATCTTGATTTGGAAAAGAGGTTGCAAAGCAAGACCTATCGGCCGCTACGATGAAACAGCCCACCGCGTCAGGTTAGATGCTGATTTTGCTGAAGAATTGTCACAAAGGCGCTTATCGTACAAACTTAGCGTATAAGCTTATCGTATTATCAGTATTATCGTTCTCTTCGAGGTTGGTGCGAAAATAATTGCTATTACTTATCTTGCCGCAGCCACCGCAACGCTCGACGCGTCGCTCGCTCACCGCCACGCCCGGCTCGTGATATGGCTTTACTCATGGATGACCGACATTCCCCGGATGGGACAACCCCCTTGTCGGTGTGAACGAGTAATTGTCCATCTCTCGCGAAAAGGCGGTGGCGGTGAGCGTGGCGGCGAAGCAAGGGAATTTCGCACCAACTCCGTTCTCTTCGGAACCCGATTCGTCTACTCGACGACGCGCGCATGATTCTGCAGAAGTTCGTCGACTGTTTCAAGGGCGACCTGAATCTGATACGGTTGATCGAGTTGCCTGAAACCTGCCTGCAGGACAATCTCTCGCACAGTTTCCTTCAGCTCCTCTTCTGCCAGCACAAGCACAGGCAGTTTTGCGTATGCAAGCCAGGGGACGACAGTGCTCCCAAATAGTTCGACCCTGCGTTGCGGTGGCGCTTCTCCAAAAAATAATCCTGTGTCGTACATGATCAAGTCGTATCGCTTAGCGAATCCCGGCACATCGATTTTAAGCCTTTCACGCGAGAGCTCCCACAGCATGCTTTTTCCATCATTCACGTAAGTTACTGCCTGTGTCTGCCGCAGGCGATCTACGAGATCTTTATGCACGTCGATGCCTGCAGGCTCCACACTCGGTCCACCGAACAATAATCCTGCCATCGTTATCACCTCTAAAGTTTATGGTCATTTGTACAGATTAAACAGCTGCACTATCATTTCGCCGTATAGAGCGCCGCAGTAAGCACTCAGCCCAGACTTGATGCCTTCGACCTTATCGTATTTTTTCGCAAAAAGAATACCGTACGGTACTGCAAATACCAGTCCCTGTGCAAGCACTATTGGAACTGAATCTCTGCCAGGCGAATCAAAAAGGTAATCAAGTGTTCCTCCAACAACAGCTCCCAGCACAAAGTCTGTAAGCTCTCTTCCGTCACTGTGTGGTCGTCGACGATATTCAGTCATAAGAGTCTTCCAGTCACATCGTGTACTTATCAGGCGTTATTGAAAACCTCTGAAGTGCCGGCACAATCACCGCCACCGCCTTTCTGCGAGAGATGGAACTTTTACAAGAGCGCCGACAGGGGGGACGCCCCATCGGGGGATGTCGGCCATCATGGAATACAGTACACATCACGAGCCTGGCGTGG